>CALXSC010000136.1 GCA_944391025.1 uncultured Rickettsiales bacterium | reverse complement strand
TTTTTGAGCTGCTCTTTCCACCGCCTATGTTTAGACCTCCGTTTGCGCCATTGGCTGTGAAATCATTGTTGATTTTTGTTCCAACGCTTATGCCTGCATGTGTAGTTTTTGAATTGCTATTGTAATTGTATGTATCTTTGCTGGCTTCTATTGTAAGGTTATTTCCTATATTATAATTTATTGTTCCTGTTCCATTTTCGTTTGCTGCATATAGGTTGGTTCCCTCTTGGGTCATGTCGTTTGTAGAATTGAAGTTGATATTTCCGTTTCCACTTTGTATGTTTCCCTGTGTCTGCCAATTTGATTGTTCATTTGATGTGGTGGATGTTGTATCATAATTTACAAAGGCATTTGCATAGAATCCTGTTCCCATACTTGTTGTAGCAGTTTGGGCTGAGCTTGCTATGGAAGATAATGATTGGAGGGTTGCGTAAGCTAAGTTTGCTTCTGCTACTTTTACATTTTCTTTTGCGTCTTCTAGGGCTTGTTTGCTTGCTTTGCCTTGGTCGTATAATTCTCTTATTCTGTCTCTTTCTTTTTTGGCATCTTTTAATGCATCATTGTAATTAGCTACATTTGCGATTGTATTTGCTGTGTCTACATAGCTGTTTCCAATTTTAACTCCAACTGTTACCGTAGTTTCTTCATGTTTTGAATCTATTGATTGGCTGTTGTCTGCTGATGCTAGGATTATGTTGCCATTGTGTTTGATTTGAGTTGTGCTTCCGTCTTCATCTGTTTTAGTTTCAGTGTAGCCAGCACTGAGGTTTATGTCTTTATTCGCATATATTTGAGTACCAACACTTAATATATTTTCTGTAGCATTTAGGTTTATATTTCCGTTGCTAGCTTCTAGGTTTGATGTTTTTGCGGTTTTTGTAAGTGTGGTGTTCTCATCAAGCTCCTGTTCGTAGCTGGTGCTTAGGGTTAGACCGCCTTTATCAAGGTCTATGTCAAAGTTGGCTAGCATGTCAAAGAATCCGCCCCATTCTTCATGATAGGAGTAGTTCTTTTCAAGGTCTTGGGTGCTTAATATATTTATAGAGCCACTGCCATCTGTGTTTTGTGAAATGTTTCCAGTATCTTTGTCTACAGTATAGCCAGCAAGGATGTTTATATCTCCGCTTTTATTTGTTGCTAGATTGCTTGCTACTATATTTGTGTTTCTGCCTGTGATTATGTTTATATTGCCATTGTTTGAAACTATGTTTGAGGAGTTGTTGGTGTTGGTGATGGTTTGGTTTATGTCTATACTTCCACTTCCATCCCAATTTTCTTCTTTCTGCCTTAGATAACTATGCTCCACATCAACACTACTTAATACGTTAACATTATTATCGGCTATTAGATTAACTCCGTCCTCTCCATAGATATTTGAACCTATTATGTTTATGTTTCCATTTGTACTATCTGTTCCGCTTGCCTGTAGATGGGTTGTGCCATTTTTTGATGCTATGTTGCTTTCTTTGTTTTTTATGGCTTGGTTCATTTTGTGATAGGTGTCTCCGCCATCTCCGCTCTTTTGTTCTGAGAATGATTCTAGTTGTGCTGTTGATATGTTTATATTGCCGTTTTCTGCATTTATATATAGGTCGTTTTCGGATTGTGTTGAAGCGCTCTGTATGTTTATATTATTTTTAGCTGATATTATTGCATGGTTTTTGCTTTCTATGGTTGATTCATTTAATATTGAATCGTGGTAGCTCATATTTGAATTCTCTGAATTCTTGCCATCGTAGTTTCTCTGGGTTAAAGTTATATTATTTATGTCATTTCCGGCAGATATTGATAGGTCATTTTGTGCGGATATATTTGCACCTATATTATTTATATCGTTTCCAGCAATTAACTGTAGGATTCCGCTTTCATTTAATGTTTTAATGGTTGAACCATTTAAATTATTTATGTCATCACCTGCATTTATGTTTAAATTATTATTTGCAACTATGGTTGAGTTGTTGGAGTTTGTTAAATTGTTTTCTATGTTGATGTTTATATTGGTTCCAGCTATCATGCTTCCGATTGAGTTTAAAATATCAATATTCTGTTCTAGAAGTTTTCTGTTGTCATTGGATAGATATATCTGTGGAACAAGCACATCTTCTATTATTGTTCCATCTGGCAGTGCTATGTCCTGTTTAACATACCATATAATGTCTCTATCAAGATTTGCAAGCTGTTCTTCTGTTAATGATTCCCCAAATTTTAAACCAAGTCTATTCTGTAAATCCTGATCTATATTTTCATACATTTGGTTTATTCTGTCTGTAATTTCTTCTGAGGGTGTTGACTTTAATGCTGAATTTGTATTTGAAAGATTTTCTAGTGTCCTTTTTAGGAGGTCATGCTCAAAGTAACTATCGCCTATAAATTTTAAATCTACACTGTTAGGATCTAAGCCCAATCTGTTCATAAAATATTCACTGCCTAAGAATTTAGATATATCTATTAGAGTTGGATCTGTTTCAAATAGATAGTGGCTATTTGGATTCTGTGGCTTTCTAAAGATACCATAGTCTCCCTCTGGAAGCTGTGCATTATCAAGCGGATTTAGTGTGCCAGTTTTTGATATCTCTTCAAATTTTGTTTCCTGTTTTGCAACAACAAGGTTTTGACCCTCAAGATTTTCTAAATCTTGTTTTTCAATAGTTCCACCGCCTTTTAGATTCTTTGCTTTTACATTTAAATCGCCACTGGCTATTATTTCTGATGGTGTTTGGCTATACAATATATTGTTTGTATAGTATTTGGTATCAACATTGCATTTTCCACCGCAGAAATATCCCCTTTCATTATATCTTGAATGGGTTGTTACTATAAAGCTTGTTAAATAATTTAATAGATTGTTTGTTTCTATATCTATATCTTTACTGTTTATGCTGCTGTTTTTATTTATTAAATTATTTTTATTATCTATATTTAGGCTATTTCCACTCCTTATGGCTGATGGATTTGATATAACATTGGATACAACGGCATATTCTTCATATTCTAAAAGTTTACCGTTAAATGCTGCGTCCTGTTCTCCATAATAATTTGATAGTATTTGATATGCTCCTGTTGGAATTTTGCTATTATCAACACCATATGCACCAAAGATATTCGTTGTTGGACGTCCCAGAAGTCCGCCATAGCTATATTTATATAGTTCCACATTTGGTTCCGTATCAATATTGCTTAAATCATAGTTATCACTTCCATAGTTTATCAAATTATTCGTCTTTATATTTATATCACTTTTACTTTCAATCCTTCCATCATAGTTTATGAGGTTTTCAAGATATGAATCGGATGTATATCCAAATATATCTATATTGTTGTTTGCATATATTCCCTGTCCTAAATTATTTTCATTATTGAAGAGGACTTTATTTATATTGAAGAATATATCATTGTTTGAGTATATCAATGCTCCTTTATTGTTATGGAGGATGCTATTTGAATTTAATTCCATGTCATTATTTGAATAGATTCTTCCATAGTTATGGATTCCCGTCATTTCAGTAAGATTTGTATTAATTGAATTTATTCTTAGGGTTTTTAGATATTCGTCAGTTAAAGAATCCATTGAGCCGTCATTAAGTCTTTCTAAATCGTAGTTGGCTAATTTATAATTAGAATTAATCTCTGCCCTAGTCTCCAATATCAGCCTACTATCTGGATTATTTCCCGTAGTCTGGATATAGCCTTTATTTATTATTTTGTTATTTGCTATAAGTGTTACATTATTATTTGAGGATATCCTTGCACTGCTTCCTATTGCTAATCCGTTGTATATGCTGTCTTCTGCATTGATATTTATATTGTTATTTGCTGATATTGTGCCATAGTTATAGAGGTTGCCGCCATCATTTCCTTCTTTCAATATATTGAATATTATATCATTCATTGCAATTATATTTGCATTTGAATTTGTTTCACTTCCATTATAGATGTTTCCATTGTTTGCTGTAAGTGTTATGCTCTTTCCGCTTATTATATCACTTAGGTTTGTTATATCCTTTGCGTTGATATTTATATTTGAATTAGAATATAATGCTCCGTTTATTATATAGTCAGTTAGGATATTTATATCTATATCCCCATTACTTTTTATATTGCCATTGCTGTTATTTAAAGAATTTGTAGTATTTATTATTATTTTTGAATTATTGCTATTGTTAGCATTGTTATTCTTATTACTATTTGTTGATAGTATTAAACCATATTCATTGTTTAATTTTTGAAATTCCTGATTATCTTTGCTGGTTTCTACTGTATTAGTTATAGTTATGTTGCCATTGCCTTCAATTGTTCCATAGTTGTTATTGAGATTGATTAGATTTGCATTGCTGTTTGCGAATATATAGCCACCATGACAATTGACAGTTGACAATTGACAGTTGACAGTTAAAGAATTATCAATATGGTTTGATTTTATTGTGAGATTGTTTCCTGATAGTATTTGACCTGATTGGTTGTTTAGGTAATCATTGCTATCTATATTTAAATCATTTCCTGCATTTATATGTCCATTGTTTGAGTTATCTATTAATTTTGTGTTGATGATGTTTATATTATTAAGTGCATAGATTTTTGAAGTTTGGGATTGAGGTTGGGTGTTTTGGGTTTGATTTGGTGTTGTTGGTTCATTTTTATTTATTAGTTCATCTGTGGTTATATTTATATTATTCTCTGAGGCTATGGTTGATTTATTGATGATTTGCCTGTGGGTGTTTTGGCTGTTGGATTCGCTGCTATTATTGTTTTTATTATTTAGGTTTATATTGTTCTTCGCATATAGACTGCCAGTATCTTCAAGTATAATGTTTCCATTTATGTCAAAGTTTAGGTCATCGGTGCTTGCTACTAAATCACTTCTAGTTCTAACTCCGACTCCTTCCTCTGTGGCTATGAAGTTGATTCGTCCTGTATAGATGCCACCGAAGGCTGTACTATCTATGGCAAATTCTGGCCTATTTGAAGCTTCCGCTTCAGAGTTGACAGTTGATAACTCACAGTTGATAGTTGATGGTTGATAGTTGACAGTTGATTTTACATTAAAACCTTTGTTGTTTTTATTTCCATTTTCATCAGTATTGTAGTAGGCTCTATCATTTCCA
>CALXSC010000135.1 GCA_944391025.1 uncultured Rickettsiales bacterium | reverse complement strand
GGAAAGGACTTGATTGCAAAGCCAAAGCTTCGCTATGTATCTAGCAAATACATTATAGCAAAAGCATTTGGCTCCTGCAATCACAAGTCACTTAAAATTTGTGGTAGACACCGGAAGGGAGGCAGGTGATATGGCTACCAACAAGAGTGTGACAGTCAGTTTTCGTCTCAATCTGGACAGAGCAGAGGATTTTGAAATTGTGAAGTACCTTTATGGTGACGGTATTAAAAACTCATTCGGAGGTAAGAGCAAGTTCATAAAAGAGGCGTTGTTAAGAGTGCTTCGGGGAATGAAACGTGACGAAGAGAATAATCGGATTGTTTCTGAACTGAATGCCCAAAGGGATGTGCTCCAACAGGTGATGACTGGAGAGGCGGACCGGATTATCAATGCAGTGAAGCTGATTGTCGAGGAGCAAGTGAAAGATCTGGCTGTAATGTAGACTGAAAAGCCGATATCGCAGGAAAAAATGCAGACAACATCGGGAGAAAGCGAAGATGGCTACAATGTTTCTGAAGATTTTTTTGAAACATTGGACGATGATATTGCGGATTATGCGATGTCGTTTTTGTCAGACTTGTAGCAGATAGGTCGTAAGAAGTTAATACACCCGGTATTACAAAGGTTATAAAATGTAATACCGGGTGTGATACAGATGATTTTATGGTAATATATAAGAATGAGTGTAGCTGAAAAAGTTCGTTGTTATCCGTTTGATGACAAGGGAACAGACGCAGCATTTGAGATTGTTCAAGCTTATTTTAAAAAGATAGGTATGGATACAAGTTTTCATTCTGTATATGAGGAATCAAAGCTTCTGACAGATTATTATGAGAAACAGAAGACTGAGGGATTTATCGAAAAAAGAGCAGAACGGGTAATTGAGACAATGAAACTTCTTGGAATTAATTCGGGGAGAATTGCAGAGTATTCAGCAGAGGTGTTGTCTGAGGTGTTTGGCTTTGGAGATATGGAGTATTTTGCCGGAATGAAGTTGTTTAACAAGGTAATCGACAGACTGGGAGTTAATATGGATCAGCAGAGGCGCTATGAAGTGTTTGATAGGATTTATGAGGAAGGAATGCGAGAGAAGAAGTTCGAGCGAGGTAGGAATAAGCGATAGGGGAATAATTTGGGTGCTATGGCGTGGGCTGTAGCGCCTAAATTATTTTGTGAAGGTTTCAATCATGGTATTGTAGGTTGAGAAACAATCGCAAGAAATTGCGAATGTTTATTGAAATAGAACGTATGTTGTGGTATCCTAGAAGTGGTGGAGTTTAATTTGAAGATGTTAATGGAGAAAAAGAGATGAGTATTGTATATACAGATACTAAAAATTATACAAGTAATGACTTACAGGAACTATTTCAGTCGGTTGGCTGGTTGTCAGCCAATTATCCAGAACGCTTGAAAAAGGCGTTAGATAATAGCGAGACGGTATTTACTGCTTGGGATAGAGAGAAGTTGGTAGGTCTTGTTAATGCAATTGATGATAGTGAATTAACGGCGTATGTTCACTATTTATGTGTTAATCCGGAATATCAAGGACAAGGTATCGGTAAGAACCTGCTGCAGAGAATTAAAGAAAAATATAACAATTATCTGTATATTATTTTAATTGCGGAAAATGAGGCATTGGTTAAATATTATAGCCAAAATGGATTTGAATATGTTGATGGAAGATATGTGTTTGTTGTGCAGAGTGAATAGTTGTGTTGGAAGATAGACTGTTTTGAATATGGAAAGGTGAAAAAATGACGTTTGAACAAATATGTGAACCTCAGATGAAAGAAACTGTTGTGCGGAAAATACTAGAAGCATTACCTGATTGGTTTGAAATGGAGGAAGGCAGAGGACAGTATATTAAAGAGAGTGCGGAACAGATATGCATTGGGGCTACCAAGGAGAATGAACATGTTGGATTTCTGTGCTTAAAGGAAACTGGGAAAGACACGGTTGAACTTGCTGTTATGGGAGTTTTAAAGGAATATCACAGGCAGGGGATTGGAAGAGGAATGTTTATGATGGCAAAGAATATTGCTCGTGAAAAAGGATATTCCTTTTTACAAGTAAAGACAGTGCAAATGGGGAAATATGAAGATTATGATGATACCAATCGGTTTTATATCAGCTTGGGATTTAAAGAGTTTGAAGTATTTCCAACATTATGGGACGAGGCGAATCCGTGTCAGATATATGTGATGTCGGTAGAATAAAAATGAATGGAGAAAAACGAAATGTTTAGATTGGGAATTATTGAAGAAAGCTTGGAAAACAAAGATATTCTTGAGATTTTAAAACCATACTTTATATCGCAGTATATCGAAAATGTTCCGGAAGATGAATGCCCTATATGGCATACAAACGAGTATCATGTCTATGAGGATAAAATATGTGAGTTACTGGATATGTTAAAGGATGTTTTGAAACCTACATGGTACATTCATGCTTTCAATGGAGAAAAATTGTATGTTGTGTTAAACGGAAAGTGGTTTGAAATTTCTTTACATAAGGACGAGTCATGGAGTGAAATGATTGAATATGGAGTGAATTGTGCAAAAGTGGAGAGGCGTTTTTTAGAATCAATTCCGTTGCACATATAGAGGTGGATTATGTTAGTAGAAGATATTAAAAAATATTGCTTGAGCAAGCATAAGGCATTTGAAGATTATCCATTTGGGGATGTTCCAATATGTTACAAATTAAATGGAAAAGTATTTGCACAGATTTATCCATATCTGGAGGATTATAAAATTACGTTGAAATGTACGGCGGATGCAGGACAGTTTTATCGTATGGTATACCCAGGCAAGGTGGTCAGAGGTTATCATTGTCCGCCTGTGCAGCAACCGTATTGGAATACTATTTATTTGGATGATTTTCCGGATGAGGAGCTACTAAATATGATAGATCAAGCTTATGAAACGGTATTTAACAGCTTTAGTAAAAAGGTGCAGAGACAGATTCGGGAAGAAGTTTAGGTGATGAAAATGAGACAGGATATTATTGAATGCTTGCAAAGCGAAATAAAAAGAAGGTGTGAATTGCCAAGTAATTTCTTTGGAATGGGGTGCTTTTATCACATAAAAGCTGTGGTAGATAATGCAGCAATGCTTGCAAAACAATTTGGTGCTGACGAGGAGATTGCGATTATTGCGGCTTGGTTGCATGATATAGCTTCCATAACAGACTATAATTTATACGAAGACCATCATATACATGGTGCTGAAATGGCGAAGGAAATACTAGAGAAGTTTGATTATGACAAAGAGAAAATCGCACAAGTACAGTCATGTGTGTTAAATCACAGAGGAAGTATATCGGGAGAACGATTATCGTTAGAAGAGTTGTGTGTGGCAGATGCCGATGCAATTTCACATTTTGATAGCGTTCCCAGTCTTCTTTATTTAGCTTATGTTGAAAGAAAAATGGATATTGAAGAAGGTATTACCTTTGTCAGGAAAAAGTTAGAGAGAAGCTATAATAAGTTATCAGACAGAAGTAAAGAGATTTATAGAACAAAATATCAGCAGGTAATGAATGTTTTGGGTTAAGGAGACAGATATGAGACACACGATGAAATTACGTCCCAATCCTTTTCGGATGATTGAATGTGGAGCAAAAACATATGAACTTAGATTATATGATGAAAAACGCCAAGGTATTAAAATAGGCGATGAGATAGAATTTCTTAATACTAAGACTGAGGAACAGCTTGTGGTAAGTGTTAAAAATATACATATATTTAAGAATTTTATTGAATTATATCAATCGTTACCATTGCTAAAATGTGGTTATACAGAGGAAAATCTTGCAACTGCTAATCCGGCAGATATGGAGGCATATTATTCCAAAGGACAACAGATGCAGTATGGAGTTGTAGCATTTGAAATAGAGAAAAGAACAGAACTGTAAGTTGGAGGTATATACGATGATAGAAAATGCCATAGAATATGTAAAACAGATATTTGCGAATGATTGCAGTGGGCATGACTTTCATCATACTATGAGGGTTTATCGATTGGCAGCACAAATTGCAAAACAAGAGAATGCAAATCTACTGGTCGTTCAGTTGGTAGCATTATTACACGATGTTGATGATGCTAAGCTTTCACCAGAAACGTATGCTACAAAGAAAAATGCAGTCGATTTTATGGAAAGTAATGGTATGGATAATATATTTATTGAAGCGGTATGTAAGATTATTGAGGAAGTATCGTTTGTGGGAACTGATTCAGTTGTGCCAAGTACGATAGAAGGTAAATGCGTGCAGGATGCGGACAGGCTGGATGCAATGGGTGCAATTGGAATTGCAAGAACATTTTCTTATGGTGGCAGTAAAGGTAGAACGATATATGATCCGGACATAAAGCCTCTGGTAAATATGAGCAAAGAGGAGTATCGCCAAAATCAGGATTCTACAAGTGTTAATCATTTTTATGAAAAGTTGCTACTGCTAAAAGATATGATGAATACGGATGCTGCAAAGAGAATGGCTGAGCATAGACAAGTAGTTATGGAGAACTATCTTGAAGAATTTATGGCAGAGTGGAAAGGAGAACGGTAGAAGACATGTTAAATCACAAAGGAACAAAAGAGATTCATACAACCAGATTGTTGCTTAGAAAATACAGATTGTCAGATGCAAAAGATATGTTTGAAAACTATGCCAGCGATGAAAGAGTAACAAAGTATATGCCTTGGAAAGCATATGATAAAGTATCGGATGTAAGTTTGTTTTTGGAGAGTGCTATTAGGGATTATAAGAAAATAAGTACATATCACTGGGCGATTGAATACGGTGGAAAAATGATTGGTAGTATTTCAGCAACGGTAAATGATATGCGTAATAATTGCGAAGTTGGATATTGTATCGGCTATGATTTTTGGAACAAAGGTATTACCAGCGAAGCATTGGCAGCGGTAATCATGTTTTTGTTTGATGAAGTTGGAATGCATAGAATAATGGCTAAACATGATATAGAAAACCCAGCATCAGGAGAGGTGATGAAGAAGTGTGGAATGACTTACGAAGGGAGATTTAAGGAATATTATTTTCGTCATGATGGAACATATTCGGATGCTTTGGTATATGGAATAGTAAATGAAAATGTTGACTTGCAAGAACTGCAATCTTATAAAGGCGTACAACGGATTGCTAAACAGACTATAGATTACATAAAGAACATAATCAAACCGAAAATGAATTTGCTTGAAATTCGCAAGTTGTGTGAGGAAAAGTTACTGGAGTTAGGTGCAGATTCTTTCTGGTATTGGGATATTGGTGCATTTGTATTTGCAGGAGATGAAACTACGGTTTCAGTATCCGGCAAGCAGTATGTAATCTCAGAAAGGATTATAGAAAACAACGATATTATTACGATTGATTTGAGTCCGCAGAGGGGGAATATCTGGGGCGACTATGCAAGAACAATTATTGTGGAAAATGGTAAGGTTGTAGATGATATAGAGTTAATTCAGAATCAAGAGTGGAAAAGTGGTTTGCAGATGGAAGAAAAACTGCATGCAGAGTTATTATCTTTCGTTACGAAAGAAACTACCTTCGAAGAACTTTATTATCATATGAATGAATTTATATTAAAAAATGGATTTGTTAATCTTGATTTTATGGGAAACCTCGGACATTCAATTGTGAAGGCTAAGAGTGACAGAGTTTACATCGAAAAAGGGAACAAGTCAAAGCTTGGGGATGTAAAATATTTTACTTTTGAACCACACATAGCATTCCCTGAATCAAACTTTGGATATAAGAAAGAGAATATCTATTATTTTGATGGAGACAGGTTGCTAGAGCTGTAAGTAAGCATTTTTGTTGTGGAGCAGAGATGGATTTAGTGAAGAAAACTAATCAATGGAGGATAACTCAATGAAAATATTAGTCATTGGTGGAACAAGATATTTTGGTATACATATGGTTAATGAACTTTTATCCGCAGGACATGATGTTACAATTGCAACTCGCGGAAAAACATCGGATTCCTTTGGTGATAAGGTTAAAAGAATATTTCTGGAAAGAACGAAGGAAGACAGCGTTCGAGAGGCATTGAGGGGAACTCATTACGATGTAGTAATTGATAAAATTGCATATTGTTCAAATGATATTAAGTATGTAATGGATGTTATAGATTGTGATAAGTATATTTATATGTCAAGTACATCTGTGTATGATCCAAAGCATTGGAGTACAGTTGAAGAGGACTTTGATGGAATCGGAAATGAACTTATATGGTGTGATAGAAAAGCATTCCCTTATGAGCAGATAAAACGTCAGGCAGAGTATGCGTTATGGCAGCAGTATCCAGAAAAGAATTGGATTGCTGTCAGATACCCATTTGCCATTGGAAAGGATGATTATACAAAGAGATTGTTGTTCTATGTAGAACACACCATGAAATCGATTCCGATGAATATTGATAATGTTGATTATCAGATGAGTTATATTCGTTCCGACGAAGCAGGAAAATTTATTGCGTTTTTGGTGGATAAAGATTGTAAGGGGGCAATTAATGGCGCTTCAGACGGAACAATCTCATTAAAAGAAATTATCGAATATGTGGAAAATAAGACGGGAACAAAAGCTATTATAGATTCAGAAGGTGAGGATGCACCTTATAATGGAGAGCCGGAATATAGTATTTGTACAGATAAAGCAAAAGTCTTAGGATATCAATTTACAGAATTGAAGGATTGGATATATGAACTATTGGATTATTATATTCAAGTAGTTGAAGATATGGATAAGGTAGATGATAAGTGATTTTTAAGATTGTGAGGGAAAGAGAAATGCCACATATTATTGTAAAATTATGGCCGGGTAGAAACGATGAAATTAAAAGTAAATTAGCAAAACGAATAGCAGATACAGTTGCAGAAGAATTGAATGTAGATATGGGAGATGTGTCGGTTGCGATAGAGGAAATACCAAGAGAAGCGTGGGGAGAAAAAGTATACAAGGCAGAGATTAAAAATAATCCTAATATATATCATGAATCGGATTATGAGTATAAATAATGGAGCTTAGAAATTTATGAAAGAAATAATTATCAAGGATACCATAGAAGAATACTTATCGGTATCAAAATACATAAATTGGAATGATAATAGTATTCTGGCAAAAGCGGATGAATTTAAGATAAAATTTGCAGATGAAATATCTTTGATTAAAGCTGTTTATGAGTTTGTGCGTGATGAAATAAAACATTCCTGGGATGTTCAGGACAAGCGTGTGACAAAATCTGCTACGGAAGTGTTAGAACAGGGCGTTGGTATTTGTTGGGCAAAAGCCAATCTTCTTGCTGCGTTGCTTCGAGCATGTGGAATACCTGCGGGCATTTGTTATCAGCGTCTCACATTAGGGGATGTACCTGAAACTGGATTTTGTATCCATGCGTTAAATGCAGTATATATCAAATCGCTTAACAAATGGATTCGCTTAGATGCAAGAGGTAATAAAGAAGGTGTAGATGCACAGTTTGATTTGGAACAGGAAAAATTGGCTTTTCCGGTGCGTAGTGACTTGGGAGAGGTAGATTATGGGATTGTTTATGCAAACCCATCTGAAAAATTGATGCAGGTATTGGAAGAGAATACTGATGCACTATATATGTACCTAAATTGTTTGCCGGATAGTATTTTTGAATACAAAAAAGCAACTGTAGAAGATATAGATGAACTGGTAAGAACAAGAATTATCGTTCTTCGTGCAGCCAACAAATTGTCGGATGATGTGGATATGTCAGTAGTGGAAAAGGAGTCTTACGCATATTATAAACGAGCATTAGAAACTGGTGAACATATTGCATATTTGGTGTATGATAGTGGAACTTTTATCGGTGCAGGTGGTGTCAGCTTTTATCAGGTGATGCCCACATATCATAATCCAACTGGTAAAAAGGCATACATTATGAATATGTATA
>CALXSC010000134.1 GCA_944391025.1 uncultured Rickettsiales bacterium | reverse complement strand
TTTTAATGATTCAGTATCTGCAAGGATCGCTAAAAATTGTTTTATCCCTCCAATTCCTCGTTTTCTTTTAATAGAAAAACCAAGTCGCGTTTCATCTCTTCAAATTGACTGATGATGGTATTCAGGTTCTTTTCAATATTCTGAACCTGCACCTCATTGATTCTGCCATGGTTATAGGCGATCAACCGCTCCGGAATGATGTTGTAACTCCAGCTCTCGCTGTATCGGTCCTCCTTTTTGATGGCGAAACCGATTGGAAGAACATTGTTTCTCATACCCAAGGTCACCATCATGGGGGATATGCCGAGATAGTCTGTGGCAATTTTGGCTGTAATTTTCGGCATTGCCCGGATCTCATCGTCCGTATACTTTCCCATACACTTCACCTCCTCTCTCTTGGGGGAATAGCAGTTTCACTTATATTGTGATTATATCATGAAGAGAGGTTATATGATGGAAAAGATTTGAGTTTATTTTCAAACAGAGATTTTAGTTGTAACGCAAAGGAACGTACCACGGTTTTGCCATGGCACGCTCCTCTGCATTACAATTCCAATTGATCCAGCCACTCGTCAAAGGACTTCCTAGAGATCCGGATGGCTGTGCCAATGCGTACACTCTTGAAGTACCCTTTCTTGACTGGCGCATTGTCAAGTCAAGTGCAACACCTGGTGATAAAAGACTTCCGCAGGAGTTTTCCATCCCAGGCATTTGCGAGGTCGAGTATTTAGCTTGTGTGTGAACTCCTCCAGAAGCTCTGGAGAGAATGGCACCTTATAGGTATTTTTAGGGACATACTGACGTAGAAGACCATTTGTGTTCTCGTTAGTCCCTCTCTCCCATGGGCACATAGGGTGGGCAAAGTAAAACTGCGCATTTGGAATCTTAGCTGTAATGTCAGCGTGATTTGCAAATTCAAAGCCACGGTCTAAAGTAATGCTACGCAGCAGTCGGTTGGGCAGTTTCTCCAACATCGAGGCCATGACCTGCGCAACTTCTGAAGCCTTTCTGGTTTTACTGATTCCGGTGAGCAAGAACCGTGAGCGTCGGTCTACCAGTGTGACAATATACAGCTTGTGACAGCTGCTATACACCAAATCGCCCTCAAAGTGTCCAAAACGACTGCGATTTTCCGCAGATCTAGGGCGCTCTTCAATTCCACGGTGAATATATGCCTTCTCTTGCTTCTCCTTTTTCTTACCACGCCAACCCTTCCTGCGCAGATAACGCTCCATAAAATAGCGCCCGTGTTTCTTTTTCTTCCGTTCCTTTGGCTCCATATAGCCTGTCTTGATCGCACGGTAGATGGTGCTATAACTGACCACTGGACTCCCATGTTCTAGTTCTATGCGCTTGGAAATCTGTTCTGGAGACCATTGTTGACCGGTAAGCAAGTTAACCACTTTCTCTCTTATATCTGTTTGCTCCAATATCTTGTGCCTCCGACAGTGTTTGCGCCTCTTTTGATACTTTTCCTGGGCTTTAGATGGACGATAGGAGCGAGCAAATCGGTTACGTTTTAATTCCCGGCTTACAGTGGATACGGAGCGTCCTATGCCCTTGGCAATCTCTCGCAATGACTTACCCAAAAGTTTATTTTCCCATATACTTTCCCGCTCGGATATGCTAAGATGATGGTAGTGACTCATTGGGGATTCCTCCTTATGGTTTGTCTCGTCAACTGCCATTTTACAGGAATTTCCCCAATGGGTCATCTTTTATTTTAGGTGTTGCACTTGCATTGTAAATCTCCAAGAGGAGAAAAGGGAGAGTTATCTGAATAGCGTGGTTAGATTTATAACATTAGCATCTTCGAGCACACGTCCCATTGCAACCAAAATATAACCGTTTTGATGCTTATTATATCTTGCATATTGACAAATGATGTTATGAGGAATTAGGTAAGCCTCTTTAACATCAAAATGTGCATCAAAAATTACAACAACTAGATAATCAAATTGTTTATCTTCGTAGTTACGAATTACATTAAGTTCTCGACTTTGAGCACAGGGATTGCCACGTTCCCATCTACTCTTGATTTGATAGCGTGTATCCGTACTTAAATTATATGCATCATACCCCTTTTTAGAGTTTTTCTCTAATTTTAAATCCATTTTCTCTGCTACAAGCCATTCGGCATAATCTCCAACTGGACTATTATATGTGCGAACAACCCCTCTCACATTTAGCTCAGATAGTATGTCAGCATACATATTCATCAGCTCAATAGAGGTTTTATCAAATATAGACATATTAAAAATTTACTCTCCCTTTTTTATTTCGTCCACCAGCAAATCACTCAGTCCCTGTGACATAACCTTCGTCCTCTTCTGAGTGACATCAAACTCCGGGTAGTAGTAGCGCCACTTGTCATAGTCCTCTTTGGAGATTTTACCCACCTTCAACATGGTAGAGATGTGTTTCTTGAAGGTGAGTATATTATATATCCGTATTTTGTTATTGCAAAAAGTGTATCAGAAATATTTGGGAAAATCAAGGCGGTCGAAAGTAATTTGATTGACTACTTCCACAGTGACAGATACCGTCTGCCAAATTGAACTCATCTCACTTGTGATTTACCATCCTAGATTTTTGCCAGACCATATGGAAGCCATCAGGCCCCGTCTCGTGTTTGACGGGAATCAGCTCCGCCTCCACGCACAGGCCGGAAATCGAGCTTTCATTCTGTGAACCCAGTTTTCCAACCCCATAGGTAGTGGAAATGTGTTCATTAGGCAGTTGAATCTCCAGGGAAATACAA
>CALXSC010000133.1 GCA_944391025.1 uncultured Rickettsiales bacterium | reverse complement strand
ATAAAAATTATTTAATAATTTTATTTAACTCTACAAACGAATCCTCTTCTTTCCAAAGTTTACGATTACCTACTATATATAACTTCTTTTACTCTTGAGAGGGCAATATTTAAAATATTTCCTAAGTAGATAATACATTATCAATATTATTTTTGTCCATAACAACCTATAATATATATATTAATATATCTAGTATAATTAAAATAGATTTTATTAAAATCCACATTTTTTTAAGTTGATATAAGAAAAATATATTTTTTATGTAAAAATTCTGCAACTATATATATTATACATTATAACCATCTAGAGTTGTTTTTGTCTAAAAATTATTATCTAAATTTAAAACATCTATTGACAATACTTTTATAACTTTTTAAAATTCTAGTACAATAAAGTTTGTAGTTTATGAGATATAAAATAACCATTGAGTATGACGGAACGAACTACTGCGGATGGCAGAAACAGGAGGGTAAATTTTCAATTCAAGAAACTATAGAGGATAGTATAAAACTAATAACAAAGGAAAAGGTTGATGTATTTGGCTCAGGCAGAACTGACGCCGGAGTCCATGCTCTAGCCCAGGTTGCACATTTTGATATGGAAAGGGAGATGGAGCCTTTCAAATTAATGTCAGCCATTAATTTCTATTTAAAGTCAAAATATATATCAAGGATAGAGTGCAATTATGTAGAAAAGGGCAGAAATATACAAGATATATCAATAACCAACTGCGAAATAGTTGACAATGATTTTCATGCGCGATTTTCCGCAAAAAAAAGACGTTACAAATATCGCATACTAAACAGAAGACAACCAACAGCCTTGGATAACAATAGAGTATGGCAGGTATTTAAAGAATTAGATTTTAAAAAAATGCAAGACTCACTACAATTTTTAACTGGAAAGCGTGATTGGAGCAGCTTCAGAGACAGCGACTGCCAGGCAAAAAGTCCAGTAAAAACTATAGATAAGGTTAGCCTAAGAAAGGAGGGCGACGAGATAATATTTGAGATAGAAGCAAGGTCCTTTTTGCATCATATGGTAAGAAATATAGTCGGCACATTAGTTGAAATAGGGCTTGGCAAGATAAGCCTGCAGCAGTTTCAAGATATTATAGCAGCCGAAGATAGAACCAAAGCAGGTCCAACAGCACCTTCGCAGGGGCTATATTTTGTAGAAGTTTTATACTAGACACTGTTAGCAAAGGTTTTTTATAGTATAAACATTTAAAAGTCAAATAAAGTAATATATAGGCATTATAAAGTTTAATAATTCTTTATTTACCAATATTTATTTGCGATTCTTTATTTATTAAATTGTGAAAAATCTTTAATATAGCAAATATTTTACCCAAAAAAGCTTGTATTTTATTTTTTTATTATTAACATTCAACTTGAGGTAGTGGTAATTCGTCATCAGTAACTTCTAGAATTACTTGATGTTGTTGAATGAGACTTAATCCGACCTATTCAAAAGAATAGGTTGTTTTCTTTATTATTTTAATGTATTTTTGAGGCTCTATTTAACTTAAAATGTCAATTTTTACTTGACAATTATGTAAGTTTTTATTATCATATATATCATATAAATAATATTATAAAATATATGAAACTCCAGAGACTGTAAATTGAAGATATGAAGTTAAGCTCTGGGGTTTTAGTGTATAAATGGAATTAATAATAAATAAGGAAGAATATGTATAAAGAAAGAATTGTGTTAGGAATTACTGGATTTGAAGGAGGTGTTTCATCATGTATTTTAGCTATGAAAGGAGATTGTGGTGCAGAAGTAATGGCTGCTAATTTTGACTTTAAAGAAGTAGCAGGAGCTCTTTTTAATAATGTTGTCAACTTTCAAACAGAACATTGGGGAGGGGATGATGATAAATTTGATGGAATTATATATAGACCAGGGGGAGAAGATACTGAAGTTACTGCTATACCAGAAAATATTTTAACAGAAGATATAGTTAAAAAATTAGAAGAATTTTTAGTAAATGCAGAAAATCGTGATAAAGCAATAGAAATTGCTACAGCTTTTAATACTCTATTTAAAGATCCACTTATTCAGCAAAATTTTGCTGCTTTGGTTGGTGAAAATATAACTGCTGCTAAATTAGCTGCAATGGCTGCTAAACACAATGAAATTGAAACTGCTTTGGCTGCTAATGGTGCTGATAATGCTGCTGAAATAGCTCAGGTTATTGCTAAATTAAATTTTACTGATGCAAATATTGATGCTATACTAACTGAACTCGCAAAACCTCAGGTTAATGGAAATATCCATGATGCAATAGATAATGCTGCTGCTGCTGCTGATGATGATGCTGATGCTGCTGCTGCTGATGCTGCTGAAGCTATTGCTACTGCATATAATAATTTAGTTGCTGCTGTTGCTGATGATGCTGTTGCTCCTTTGGATACTGTTGAACATGCAGTTGCTGTAGTTGATAGACTATTAAACGGTCACGATAACATCAAAGCTAACTTTGCTGCCCTAACTGATGGTGTTGATGCTGCTAAATTAGCTGCAATGGCTGATAAAGCTGAAGGAATTAATACTGCTTTGACTGCTGCTGGTGATGCTGCTTAAGCTATTGCTACTGCATATACTGAGATCGTCGCTGCTGTTGCTGACGATGCTGTTCCGCTCTTGGATACTGTTGAACATGCAGTTGCTGTAGTTGATAGACTATTAGAGGGTCACGATAACATCCAAGCTAACTTTGCTGCCCTAACTGATGGTGTTGATGCTGCTAAATTAGCTGTAATGGCTGCTAAACACAATGAAATTGAAAATGCTTTGGCTGTTGCTGGTGATGCTGCTGAAGCTGCTGCTCAACTTATTAAGATTTTAGACTTTACTGCTGCTGATATTGATACTACATTGGGCAATATTAATACACTATTAGCTCAAGCTGACATCCAAGAGATTGGACCTGAATTGCCTTTAGAAGGTTCGGCTACAGAGTCAACATATATACCTAAACCGCCAGTTGAAATTAAGGGAGATGATGTTAAAAATTCTATACCTGGACTTGATGAAACAAAAGTTACTATAGTTAAAGAAATATTGGATGATAAAGAGAATTATCCTAAACAATTCATGAAAATGATAGCTATTAAAGAAAAAGCTAAAGAATTTTTTGATTCTGGTAAATATAGGGATAATATAGAAAATGCTGATCGTGTTTTTCCTATATATGAAGCAGTTATATCTGAAAATGCATCATTAATAGAAGCGGCTCAGGACGTTTGTGAAAACATGTATGAAGGAAAGGGAATTACAATTTCCGATGAGCATAAAGACAAAGAGGCATTTAAAAAAGCTCAACGGGAATGTGCTAGAAGGGAAGTAGAACTTAGACCTGATAGAGTTTATTCTAAGCCGGTATTTGTATTTGAAAGTACTGATGTTAAGATAAACGATGATAAAGTTAATCCAGTTACTAAAGACTTCATATTGGCTGAAAATTCTGCATTATTTGGTGGTAATGGTACAATTACATTTAAAGGGTTGCCAGTTGAATTTTCTTTGAATATAATTGTTGATGATGTAAGAAATGTTGGATTTGAAGAAGTAATGAATAAAATAGCTTTAGGACGTGAGCCTTATAAAGGTTTAGGACCTGGTAATTTGGAAATTAATGATGGTAATGGAAAAGTAATAGTACCTAAAGTTGCTAGAGGAATTGTTAGTTTTACTGCTGATGAAACTAATGTAGGATTATCAAGTATGGAATTATCAGGTTTCTTTAAGGCTTCTAGAGCCGTATCTAGGCAAGGTATTATAGAAAAAGAAAGCCAGGTTAAATAATATTTTATTATTAACCTTAAAAGGGTAGACTGAAGAGTCTACTCTTTTTTAAAGATGCTATAAAAATAACCTATTCCAAGGAATAGGTTAGATTAAGTCTCACTTTTTACATCATGTAAGTCTAGAATCTTACTGATAAGCTACCACTATCTCAAGTTGAGTATTAATATTAAAAACTAAAAAATCAAGCATTTTGTAAAAAATTAATGCTAAATTTGTTTTTATAAAAATCTATTTTTATTTTGATATATTAAAAAATAAAGCCTCGTAATACTTATATATTAATTGACTTCGTTTCGCTTATCGCATTTTGCGAGATGACAGTATAGAAAACTGAAGCAAGCTTCGTTTTCTCGGGCTTCGTGCTTGATATTCGTTTACTTCGTAAACTCATCTCGCACTTCGCAGACCGTTCAGCTTCGCTTCACTGGTGAAGTGAAGCAAGCTTCCTTCCCCTCTGCTTTGTGCTTGAGCATTCGTTTCACTCACATCGCACTTCGCAGATCGTTCAGCTTCGCTTCACTGGTGAAGTGAAGCAAGCTTCTTTCCCATCTGCTTCGTGCTTGATATTCGTTTACTTCGCACACTCAG
>CALXSC010000132.1 GCA_944391025.1 uncultured Rickettsiales bacterium | reverse complement strand
AAGGAGTTACAAAGACCGTTAAAGCGTCAGATCTTAGTTTCTCTGCTATTCCCGATATGGATACTCCGGGGCAAAAAACACTTGTGGCTGCTTATAATAAGACGTTTCAAGGGAAGAATTGTGATACCTCCATTATGGCTTATGCGAATTTTGAGGTGGTAGAAAGGATTGTGTCTATCGAAGTGACAACCCCGCCGACTCATACAGCTTACTATTATTATACATCATCAGTTACAGCGAACTTGAATAATCGTACTTTAGCTTTTGATCCTACAGGAATGGTTGTTACGGCTACTGAGGCTTCTGGAAAACAAAGAGTACTTGAAAATTCAAGTCTTACGTTCTCGACTGTTCCAGCGACTGAAGGTTCTCACAAAGTAACTATTACTGCTGCTGAGGGGATTACTGCCGAAGTTGATATAACAGTTTCCAAGTCTGCGGTTTCATCAATTAGCTATACTGGAACTGTAGGTGCAACTGATAATACTACAGCTTTCTTAGGAGCTTATTCTGATAACTTTAAGGTGGCGGTAGGTGAAACGAAATCTATTAAATTTATTAATTATTGTGGTTATGAGGCGGAGAAATATTTCAGGAATTTCTTAGTAGTCCTTCGTCAATCAAATAACACAGAATATGCTGTATTGCGTGCTGATAATTGGGCTATGGGAACAGGTTCTGCTAATTGCATTAAGGATGGTACACAATGGGTTAATCAGACGTGGGATGAGTGGCTTAAAAGCATGAATGGGGCTCAGGTTACAGTTTATGTTACAAATTGTGGAAATGGTACTGCTGATGTTCAGATTGAAATGATTGGTAATGATAGTCAGCTTGATACTCAGTATTATTTAGGAGTTAATACAATAGTTCCTGAAGATTTGTACTTTGCAATGTCTGTTGAAAACGCTCATCTTGTTTTCGGTGAATAAAATAAATTTTTCTAATCATACATGCCGTTATTCTTATGAACGACGGCATGTCTTAAATAGAATTTACAAATGAAAAAACTATCATTTCTTTTCATATCCCTGCTGACGGCATTTGCCTTCGCGGGTTGCACCGATGGGTTGGACAACGTGGAATACAACCCGAGCAACGGTGTGGTTCTGTCTGCCCCCGTATCGGGTACGGCAACCAGCTCCTCGCTGACCGTTACTTCTACGATGACCGGTAATGTGGATGTCGTACTTAAAAAAGGTTTCTGCTACAGTGCGAACGTACAGAATCCTACCATCAAGGACAATGTGGTGGATGCTGATGACAACTTCAGTGCTACTATCACAGGACTGATGGGTGGAACTACTTATTATATTCGTGCATACGTCTACGGTGACAGCCGTTATGTTTATTCGGAGACATTCACGGTCACTACGAGTGTGCCTAGTCTTGAAGAATATGTGGTACCGCCTTATGCAGATAATTATGTGGATATTGCAGCTTGGTCCAATCGAGGACAATGGAACTTGGCCAATGTACACGACCCTACGGTGGTACTGGCCGAGGATGGATATTACTACATGTATCAGACAGATGCTTCGTATGGCAATGCACATTTGGCAGGTGGACATTTCCACGGCCGTCGTTCGAAGGATTTGGTGAACTGGGAATATTTAGGAGGTACTATGCCTAAACTTCCCGAATGGATTATTCCGAAATTGAATGAAATCCGTGCGGCAATGGGACTGGAGGCTGTTTCGCCTGCGGAAGCTGATTTTGGCTATTGGGCTCCTTGCGTGCGTAAGGTACAAAATGGCTTGTATCGTATGTATTACTCTATTGTATGCCCGGGTACCCTGAGCGGTGACGGCACTTGGAGCGAACGGGCGTTCATCGGACTGATGGAGAACGACAATCCGGCTAACAATGACGGTTGGGTGGATAAAGGGTATGTAATCACCAATGCTTCGGATAGAGGACTGGACTTTAATGTGGCAGCGACCAACTATGAGAACTGCTATTATAAATGGAACGCCATTGACCCTAGTTATCTTATTGACAAGGATGGAAAGCATTGGCTGATTTACGGTTCATGGCATAGTGGTATTGCTTTGGTGGAACTGGACGCAGCGACAGGCAAGGTAAAATCAGAACTTCCTAATCCTTGGGGAACCAGTGAGGATATTGCGGCTTACGGAAAACTGATAGCTACCCGCAACATGAGCAGTCGTTGGCAGGCTTCAGAAGGTCCTGAAGTTATTTATCGTGATGGATATTACTATCTGTTCCTGGCGTATGACGAGCTGTCGGTGGCTTATAATACTCGCGTGGCACGTGCAAGGGATATTGAAGGTCCTTATCTGGGAATAGATGGTACGGACGTGACTACGACAGGTGGCGACATACTTCCGGTAGTGACTCATCCGTATAAATTCAATGGCAGTGATGGCTGGGTAGGTATCTCACACTGCTGTGTATTCGATGACGGGAACGATAACTGGTATTTTGCTTCACAAGGACGTTTCCCTGCGAATGTGGGAGGAAATGCCTCAAGCAACAGCCTCATGATGGGACATGTACGTAGCATCCGTTGGACGGAAGACGGGTGGCCTGTTGTGATGCCTGAACGCTATGGTGCAGTGCCGCAGGATAAGATTGAAGAAGATGAGCTGGTGGGTAACTGGGAACATATTGATTTGTCTTATTCATACGGGAATCAGAAAACTTCCAATCTGATGACACTTTCTGCCGACCATAAGATTACAGAAGGTACTTGGAAAGGTGGTACATGGAGTTATGATTCCGAGAATCAGATACTGACTGCCAATGGAGTAAAGCTGTATCTGCAGCGTGAAGTAGACTGGGAAGCTACTCCTCGTAAACCGACGATTGTGTTTGCCGGATACCATCAAAGTGGTGGTACTTGGCGGACAGATTGGGGAAAGAAAGTACAATGATTCAATGATTTGTTAGATGTGAGTTTGACGCCTTGTAGATGAGGATTTCTTGTTTGCAAGGCGTTTTTCTCATCACTTCTTGGTTAATAAATGATTTAATAGATAGTCCATGAAACATATCACATCTTTTCTTTTTTTGCTGGC
>CALXSC010000131.1 GCA_944391025.1 uncultured Rickettsiales bacterium | reverse complement strand
TATTTATCACAGAAATAATACTGGTCAGACTCTCTGTAGTAAAGAAGTTTTCTGCGTTTATCATCCTCTTCCCAATATGTCGAATTATATAATGTAGGTGAACTTGTACAAATAGCACGTCCACCTGCACGAGGAGACATCATGGAAGACATTGCTCCATTTACAGAGCCGTTGTCTGAAGAACTGTTTGCAATAGAGAATATAGATTCGTTGTTATTAGAAAAAGAAGTGAAAGGAGTTGCAGGGTCTTTCTCCAATTTATATAAATCTTTGTATTCCCCGCTTATTAATTTCTCAGCTTCGGTTACAACATTACTCCAATCTCTCATATGCAAGTACACACGTGTCTTGAGTGCGATTGCAGCACCTTTTGTCGCACGGCAAATTGCATACCCTTTTATTGCAGTAGGCAAATATCCTTCTGCATCATTCAAATCAGTAATTATTCTTGAATATGTATCTGCTACACTTGAACGACCGATTTTCAACTGCTCCTCCATCGATTTGGCATCAGTTACAGCTTTTAAATATAAAGGCATACCATAATTGTTATTACCTTCTACATTATAAGGCAATGCATAATGAACCATGAGATTGTGATAAGTCAGCGCTCTCAAGAACAGACATTCTCCTAAGTACTGCTTTTTAACTTCTTCTGTAATAACCCCATTTTTTGCAGCTTCTTCAACTCCTGCCATAACTATGTTATATCTGTTTATGGCCTCGAATGAAGTTTCCCACATTGATTTATTATTACCTGTTGCAGTAGTATAAGTGGCTGAGTATGTATAATCATAGAAAACTGCAGTCAGATTCATATCTTCACCGCGCATTTCACCTTGAATTATGCTTGCTGCTCCGAATGGATAACCTCTTGTCCAATCTGCACCATCTTCATAATATCCACACTGTGCGGCATCGTAAGCACCAAGTACCGCTAACTCACAACGTTCTGGAGTGGAATATGCCTCTATTTCGGTCATTCCGTTTTGTGGAGACAAATCCAATACATTTGATTCGCATGAAGTGGTAAATACAGAAAAACCTAAAAGCATGCTTACGGCTACTGTATTTAACTCTGATTTTATATTAGTATATTTCATTTTGCTTTGTTTTAGAATGATATTTAGAATACTACATTAACACCAAAAGTATATGACCTTTGTTGTGGCATACCTCCCCAATCTACACCGAGCTGTGTGTTTGTTTCAGGATCAAGACCTGAATAAGGAGTAAGTGTAAACAAATTTTGTCCTTGTATATAAAAGCGCAACTTGTTTATACCTAATTTAGAAACCGCACTTTCAGGCAGAGTATATCCTAACGATAGGTTTGATAGTTTTAGAAACTTTGCATCTTCAACAAAGTGTGAGTCCGTAAATCCATCATTAAATAGTACCATTGAATCACCATAACCTATTCTTGGAGTCATACCGTCACCTGGTTGTTCTTCTGATACCCAACGGCCCAATATTTCAGTTCCGTTGTTGGCAAATTCTGTATTTAACAAAGCACTTTGTCTGGTTGCATTCATAAGTTTATTGCCACCTGAAAAACGGAAGAATACATTCAAGTCAAAATTCTTATACGTTACAGTGTTGTTCCAACCACCATACCAAGTTGGCATTGAATTGCCTAAAATCTTACGGTCTGATTCCGTTAAAGAAGAAGGCTTGGAAACATCTGATGGGTTTTCTGGGTCATAAACTGCATAGCTGTATGAACCAAAAGTATCAAACTGAACTAACGAACCATCTGCTTTTCTCCAAATAGGATTTCCGTTTTTCTTGTTTACGCCATAATAGTCATAACCATATAGTGATTTATATGATTCTCCTTCTCTGATTATTGTGTAGTTGGAAATGATATCATTACCGCCATACAACTCCATCACCTTGTTCTTTGCAGTTGATATATTGAAGTCTGACTGCCATTTCCATCCGTTATAGTTAATAACAGTACCTCCCAAAGTAAACTCCAAACCGTAATTTTTTACTTTACCGATATTGTCATAGTAACCGTTTTCAGGAATACCCATTGTTGGCGCTGTAGGAATGAACATAACCAAATCTCTTGATTTTTTTTGCCAGTAAGCTATCTCAAAAGTCAACCTGTTGTTGAACATAGCCCCGTCGACACCAACATCAAATGTTTCTGTAGTTTCCCATTTTAATGAGTTGTTGCCCATACGCAACCATCCAGTAGCTGCATTGCTACCAATTAGTACAGGCTTATATACGCCCATATAAGGGAAATTCTCGCCTAATTCAGAGTTACCTATTGTTGCATAACTTGCTCTGAGCCTTAAGTCATTAAACCAATCATTGACAGAAGAATTTGTCCAAAAGTTTTCTCTTGAAATTCTCCAGGCACCTGACAGTCCCCAAAATGCTCCCCAACGTGAATCTTCAGGAAGTTTTGACAGTCCGTCATAACGGATTGATGCTCCTACATAGTATTTGCTGTCGAAATTATAGTTTGCACGCAACAAATATGAAGCCAAACCGTTATCTGTTGCATATCCCGCAACATCCTTGTCTCCAAAAGAGCCTGTTATTATATGCTCTCCGAAGAAGCTATCCGACAATTGTAGGACGGTAGGAGAAACATATTCCATACTTGAATAAGTGTATTCTTGAACTGCTGTTGCAGACAGGTTATGTACAG
>CALXSC010000130.1 GCA_944391025.1 uncultured Rickettsiales bacterium | reverse complement strand
GGCAGGGGAAAGCTGTGGAAGAATGTTATCAATTCCGTTCTCATCCATGGTTAACCGCTTCCAGTTGATGAAACTGCTTTGGTGCAGTCCCAGACTGTACCGCTCCAGGCCGTTGTCATGTCTGGTTTTGCCGTCCATACTGAAAAAGAACGGCTGCAGAATGCGGTCAATTTCCTCCGGCGTCGCTTTAATCGGACAGTGGTATTTCTTGCCTCCCTGCTTGACAATCAGCAGAACATTAACGGTCAAGCCAACCTGAATCGTAATAGAAATGGCCGCGTTGGTAGTGTTGCTGAGGTCGGCAGGCAGCGGCCCGCTGTAAGGTAAGACAATTTGTGTTTTACTGGTGCTAATGTTACCAATATTGGCAGTATCCGAGGTAAAGACGTTGAAATGGTCGGTAATGCTGTTCTTGATATACATTGAGTTCCTCCTGCGTTATGATATGCGGCGGTATTTTCAGCCCCGCCGCTAGGCTGTAATTGATTATGCAATAGCCTGAGTAAGCACACTCCGCATCTTGACAATGCGCTTGTGTACGGCCACGTTAGAAATGCCCACGGCCTTGCCGATCTCGCGCTCGGTCATGCCGTCTATGACCATCTCCAGAATCTGCTTGCCGATCTCGTCCAGCCCGTCCTTGAGCTGTCCCACGCCCGCCCGGATGATGGCGGCTGTCTCGGTGTCCTGGTGGGTATCACAACAGCAGGTTTCTAGGTAGCTGATCTCGTTGTCTTCGCCGCCTGAGTTGTCCCAATCGTAGGCAACTCCGTGCTTTCTGTCGGCGTAGTCGATGGCGGCTATGCTGGCTCTTGCGGCGTTGTAGGCAAGGGAGACAAGCTTCAGGGGGCGCTTGCCTTGGGCGGCTCGCCGCTCATTGGTGGCGGTCAGCTTATCGGCCTGCAGGCTGTTGGTAATACGCTCCCACGCCTCGTTTACAAACTCGTTGATCTCGTGGCCGTGCAGGTAAAGCATTTGGCCTTTATGCTCCTTGCTTGCGGCCTTGCGGATGCAAGCGGTTATCAAGTTGACCTGTGCCTCGGCGCTCATTCTGTTCCATTCGGAAATGATATTGTCGTTCATGGTGCCCTCTCCTTTAAGTTATTGCATTGGAGGGCGGGCCGTGATATACTATGCTCAACCCGCCCTCGTGGTGGTGTACGGGCTGCTTGTCTATGTGCTTTGGTCGGCTGTTAGACAAGCGGCCTTTCTCATGCTACGGTAAAGCGGCGGCTGGTGGTGGTTTTGGTGAAGCGCTCCACTACGTCCGGTAGGGCTTTCTTCAATGCGGCGGTGTCAAGGCGGGTGCTGGTGATGCTTTTCCAGGTGATCTTGTAGTCGCTTCCGGTGATGGTGTCCACCTCACGGGCGGTCATCTCTGCCTTGATGATGTCCTGAAGGCTGTCGATCTCGCTTTGCAGTTCGTCAGCCATGCGGCGCAGTTCCCTCAGTTCCTTAACCTTGCTGTCCAGTTCCATGGTTCCCATAGTTCATAGCTCCTTTTTGTTTATTAGGGGATCGGCTGTCTGGTTTCCTCCCCCTTTCTGATTATAATTATACTGCCGTCAGTAGATAATTGCAAGATAGAATGTTGCACAAATCTACTGCCGTCATTTTATGACATTTGTATATTGACGGCAGTAGATACTGCATGATATACTAAGGACAATGGAGGAGAGGCACATTTTTGGGACCTCTTCTAATAGTCGGTGAAAGAGGTGTTTTTAATGGCAATTAGTGGAGCACAGATGCGAGCTGTAGCAAAGTACAACGCTGCGAATTATGAACGTGTAGAGTTGCGCCTAAAAAAGGGGAAAAAGGACATTTTGAAGGCTCATGCCGAAAAGCGAGGGGAAAGCCTTAATGAGTTTGTAAATCGCGCTATTGACTGCCAATTAGAACGTGACACAAAAGAAAGTGATGAATGATAAAGTTTTATTACCCAGATCAACAGGGATTTGAAAAATAATTGAAACTGGTTAGCGCAAAAGCTAGCTATTTTCTGTTGCGGTGCCTTTCTGGTGGTGGGTTATGGTGAATAAGGTAAAAGCATATACGGAAAACTACGAAAAGTGTTCAATGCTGCTGAGAGAGTTTAGCGAGGAACAGCTCCCCAGAGTTGAAGCCATTCTCCGAGAGATGAAAACCGCTATTGATGAGGCTGAGGAAGCAATTAAAAAAGTTACGTGTTCCTCTGGCCTGGGGGAGAATCGTGTAATGAGAGCAACGAAAAGAATTGAAAGTGGCGAAAGTCAAGAAAAAATTGCAGTTACAACAGAGGAACTTCAAGCTATGCTGAGTTGTGGCCGGCACTCTGCCGTACAGATCGGCGAAGCTGCTGAGGCTCGTATCCAGATCGGAAAACGTGTTCTATGGAATGTGCAAAAGGTTCGGGCGTATATAAACCTTATATCTGAATAAAAAAGAGGTCGGGGAAAGTCCCTGACCTCTGATACTGTTTTTGCACTTTTTAGGTGATTAGATTTATACTTGTTATATGAATTGATACGTGAATAGCAATTAGGGGATAAGGCACAAAGTTATACAAACTATTATAAAAATCAGTGCTTATAATTTTTGGATAAGAGAATGATCGCCTTGAATAAGGAACATCAATTTCTTGGCTGTTGGTGTCGGTGTGCTTTTTCCACTTTCCCACGCTTCAACTGTGCGACACGATACGCCAAGCATCTCTGCAAATGCCTTTTGTGTCATCTCAAGGGATGTGCGAATTTCTACGACGTTAATTGTAGGCAAAGATCTTTTTCTTGCAAAAGTATTTGCTGCGGCTTTCCCTTTGGTATATGCAAGAGCTTCCTGCAAGCCGTCCATAATACCAGAAAAGAAATCAACATCTTTGAAATTGTTCTCGATTTCCTCCATCGAGAGGGAAGATTCAAAGCGTAGTTCAGACATACAATCACTCCTTCCGAATCGCTTCAATCATCTTTTGGATGGCCTTTTTCTGGTCGGGGGTAAGATTCTCCTGTACATTCTTAGGATATGCAAATAGCAGGTACAAATTCCCCTGCTCAAAAACATCCAGGTAAATGACTCGTCCTCCACCGCTTTTACCGCGTCCCTCCAGTTGAATACGCAACTTCCTTGCTCCACCGGTTCCCTCAATTACATCGCCACGCTGTGGATTTTCAAGAAGCGCTTTTTCCAAGGTCAGCAGATCATTATCACTCAAGCCCATTGCTTTCCAGCAACGGCGAAATGGCTCCGTATAAATAAACTTCCTTGTCATACGATTACCCCTGTCTATTCTACGATTTTATCGTACCTATATGATATACGATTTTATCGTAGTTGTCAAGAGGGAGGTTGCTGAAAAAGGATGAGGTCAGATGAAATACCCGTTGAGTAAGTTGCAACAAAAGTCGCAACCTGCAAAAGAAAAAGGTTCACAAAAGGATACGATAGGATACACAAGAAAACAGAGACAAATCCCTGGAAACCATTGATATATGGGCATTAGGCAGCGAAAGCACACAAAAGATTACAACAAGAGAAAACAGCCCAAAAGTAATTGGTAAGGATGAGGTCTCCGGTTCAAATCCGGATAGCAGCTCCAAAAATCCCTGAGGACTTTGGTTCTTGGGGATTTTTTGTTGCTTACTGATTTTCTTACATAAATAAAATGGTTCCCTCCGGATCAGATATCCGGAGGGAACCATTTTATTATCCAGAGATAACAGA
>CALXSC010000129.1 GCA_944391025.1 uncultured Rickettsiales bacterium | reverse complement strand
TTTGTAATCAACTCCGGTCCTTTTTCTCCTGCAATAAAGGTGTCCGGCGTATTTTGGGTTCCCTTTGCAAATGTCGGCAATGTCGGGATATTGATACCTTTTCCGCCGACAACCGGAACCCAATCAGGAATCCTTATACTGTTCAGCGCTGAAATCGCGCTGTTTACAACGCCGATCACGCCGTTTATCACGCCTTTTTCCACAATCGGCGGTTTCATGGTACTGTTATATGTATTCAGCACTCCCGGCCCGTTCTGGTATGTATTGTTTATGGTTATATTTGTGACATTTGCCGCCGTTGCTGCTTCCGCCGCTTTTGCGGCTGCGTTTTGCGCCCGGAAAATATTCTTCGTCTGCTGCGCCGTGTAAACCACTCTTCCCGGCGCATTTGTGATCAACTCCGGTCCTTTTTCTCCTGCAATAAAGGTGTCCGGCGTATTTTTGGTTCCCTTTGCAAATGTCGGCAATGTCGGGATATTGATACCTTTTCCGCCGACAACCGGAACCCAATCAGGAATCCTTATACTGTTCAGCGCTGAAATTGCGCTGTTTACAACGCCGATTACGCCGTTTATCACGCCTTTTGCGATTGAAACCAGCCCATCCCAAGCGCCCTGGAAGACGTTTTTGATTCCGTTCCAGGCAGCCGACCAATTCCCGGTAAATACGCCCTGTATGAACTGTATCAGCCCGGAGAAAATCTGCGTTATAGACTGCACCAATGAACCGATTGTAGTGAATACAGTTCGGAAAATTTGAAGCACATTCGGAAGCACCGCCTGAACTGTAGATAAAATCTGCTGCAAAATCGGCTGAATTATGCTCCATATCGTTTGAAATACAGTCTGTACAATCGGAAGCACCGCCTGTAATACTGTCGTTATGATAGAGCCTACCTGCTGTATTCCCTGTGCTATGAATGGAAGCACGGTTGATACAATAAAATTAAAAATCTGGCTTATCACTGGCAGTACATACGTTTGCAGGAATGTGATTACCTGGCTGATGATCGGCATGATTCCGGCTATAAAACTTCCTATGATCGGGATAATACCCCCGATAAAGTCAGCGATTGACTGGAAAATCTGCATGATCACTGGCGCTGCCGCCTGTATTCCGCTGATAATTCCCGGAATAATGGTTGTCACAAGTAAATTAAGTACCTGTTCAACCACGGGTACGATATTCGCCGTAACAAAATTGACAAACTCGCCTGCGGCGCTTACTACTTTCTGGAACACGCCCGCAAATGTGTCAAAGACTGCTACGCCTCTTTCCCCGAAAATCTCATTGATCTTGTCTCTCGCCGCGCCTAAATTCCCATCGGAAAAAACGTTCTTGATTGTCTCCCCGACATTCGTTACAATCTGTACGATTTTATCGAAAATAGCAAGTCCGGTTTCTCCGAAAATATTTCCGATTGCGTTTCTGACTTGATCAAAGTTCTGTCTTAAAAGCTGTACCGCTGTAATAACTGCGGTTATCACTCCGACTACTGGAAGGAATTTTCCGGCGATTCCTCCCAACGGACCTAACAAGGTTGTTCCCAGTTTACCCAGCGGTCCAAGCGCCGTTGTCAGAAGTTTCCCAATCGGCGCAAATAAAGTTCCGATCTTGCTGAATCCAGAAGCAATAAAAGTTCCTATCGTTCCCAGCGGCGACCTTGCGATAATTCCGCCAAGTCCAGAAAGCGCCCCGGCAAGTTTCCCGCCTATGTTCGTAAAAGGATTTAGAAATAAGGTTACAAGTTTAGAACCTGCCCCCGTAACCACTCCCGCCAGTTTTCCGGCAAGTCCGCTGAACCCTGCTGACAGTGTTCCGGCTATGGAACTTACGAAACCGGATATTTTGGAAACAATGACGTTTCCTGACAAGGCGTTTCCTACCGCAGTAACAACGCCTTTCATTGCGCCGCCTACGTTTTTAAAGTATGTCAGTATCCCGCTTCCAACGGACCGCAGTTTTGTTCCAAGCCCTACGCTTGTTGCCGCTGCCGCCGCGGTGTTCCCCTTAAAGAGCGCCAGTATCTCCTGTACCGTCTTTACGCCGCTCTGTATTTCCAGGAATCCAAGTTTTCCGACAAGCCCCGCTGTCCTCAACAGCATTAAAGAGCCAACAACTTTCGTTATGGTCTTTACAAGTTCCGGGTTTTCCCTCGCAAAGTCGGCAATCTTCGTGATGATCTCCGTCAGCTTTTCCGCCGCTTCTCCGACCACCGGAAGGAATACGTCTCCAAGCGTTATGACAAGGTTCTGTATTGCGTTTTTCGCAAGCTGTACTTTATTTTCTGTCGTGTCCGCTCTTGCCGCATATTCTCCCTGCATACTTCCAGCATACAGGGAAGCGTCTCCGACCTTCCTGAACTGCTCTTCCAGGTACGGAAGGTTTGTAAGCAATGGCGCAATCGCCGCCACTGCTTCTTCCCCGAAATAGTTTTTCAGTGCTGCCGCCTGTTCTGCTTCCGGCAGTCTTTGTACCGCTTTCAGGAAGTCCAGAATCGCCCCCTGTGCGTCCGTCTGCATACGTTGTGCAAGTTCCGTAGCTGACAGCCCCAGGCTGTCCAGGACGGCTTTTTGACGTTCCGTGACCGCTGAACCTGCCGTCATGGTTGTCATGACCTTTTTTATTCCGGTTGCCGCCACATCTTCGTTTACGCCAACCGCCACAAGACTTGCGCCAAGCGCTGCGATTTCCCCGGAACATAGACCGGCCACTTCTCCCAGCGGACCGATCTTCGTTACAATAGCTGATATTTCCGACGCGCCCGCCGCAGAAGTATTTCCTAAGTAGTTGATCTGGTCCGCAAGCGTGATAACTTCTTCCTGCGACATCTTAAACGATGTTCGCCATTTCGCCATCCACTCTCCGGCCTGTTCTGCTGATATATCAAAGGCAATCCCCATTTTTTCTTTGTTTTCCGTGAACTTCACAAGTTCGGCGTTTGTTGCGGCAACATTGCTTTGTCCGGCGGCGGCCATAATCTGTGAGATTTCCTGCGCCGTCATAGGGATTTTGGTACTTAGGTCAAGAATTTCGTTCTTTAACTCTGTGTACTCTTTCG
>CALXSC010000128.1 GCA_944391025.1 uncultured Rickettsiales bacterium | reverse complement strand
TGGATTTACTTATCAAGTCCCGCTTTGTGGAGATGTTTGGGACGTTGCAGAAATCCATAAATAATTTGCCAGTTGTATCGATTGAGGACGTTTGCTTGTTAATAAAAGATGGAACGCATCAAACACCTAAATATACAGAAGATGAAAAACAAGGATTTAAATTTTTATCATCTAAGGATGTAATGACACAGAGAATTGTTTGGGATGATATAAAATATATACCGGCTGAATTACATGAAAAATTGTATTCTACCATTCAACCAAAAAGAAATGATATCTTAATGTCAAAGAATGGAGTAAATTATGGAATTGCTGCAGTAAATGATACAGATGAAATTTTTGATATCTATGTTAGCCTAGCGTTATTGCGGCCCAAAGAGATAATAAATCCTATATATTTTAGGTGTGTTATAAATAATCCTGATACTAAAAGACAATTCGATAGAAGTATAAAAGGAATAGGAGTTCCAAATTTGCATTTAAGCGAAATTAAAAAAACAAAAATTTTATTGCCAGCAATAGAAGAGCAAAACCAATTCGCTACATTTGTCGAGCAAATAGAAAAAACAAAAATCACCATCAGCCGCAGCCTTGAAAAGCTGGAAACACTGAAAAAAGCGCTGATGCAGGAATATTTTGGGTGATTATTGATTTATGAGCATAAAATATTACGCAGTTAGTATCGAAAAAAGTTCTACAAGTCAAGAAACAACAATTGTCGTAAAGGATGAAATATCAAAAGATGAATTCGAAAATCTGTTTTCGGTAGTTGCTTTTTTAAAGGACATTATGCCAGCAAAAGAAGCGCATCGAATAGTTATACGTAATGGTAGAGAACTGTTGCACTTTCTTTCCGATAAAAATTTAAAAAACGAGTTATTGACTAAAAGATGCAACAAGCATAATTTTATAACAGATGCTAATAGACTAATTTTTAACTTCTGCGCATCTATGCGAACATTTGTGGATCATGCAATGACAACTGTAAAAAGGAAAGGAGAGGTGGAGAGTTTCAAAAGATTTGTCAGCCAAATCTTTGATGAATCCAAAGAATATCGTTTTTTTGATAAATTAAGAAACTTTATAATACATTATTCCTATCCTTTTACGGGGCTAAAAATGGAAGTTCCAGATATTGTGAAGGTAGTATGCCAAAAGGAACATTTGCTAGAGTTTGATAGATGGGGAGCTATTGTAAAAAAGGATTTGGAGTCTATGCCTGAGGAAATTGATGTTAGGCAATATATAGAACCACTGCTTGTTCGATTAGAAGCCATTTATTTGATGATGTATTATTATTTCGCACAAGATTACTGCAAGGCAAGTATAACGTTTGCGAATTTTCAAAAGAAGTATAATTTGAAAGAACCGTCAACCATGGCTATAGAAGGCGGCATAGATGGCGAGAAAACAATTCACCCCTTATCGCTGGTGGATATAGCAGAGGGAATTGAAGAATTAAAGCATAATCCATATGTAAATCTTGTTTTCACTAATTAAGCTTGAAAAGTGGTGATTACTCATGACTAACTTCTCCTTCCTCGAAACCAAATCCGAATACGCCCTGTTTGCCCCCGCGTGTATCGAAGCGGAGAAAATTTATGCGTCGGCTCCGGCCATGTGCGCGGTGGGGTGCCGGAAAGCGCTGGAACTGGGGGTCAAATGGGTGTATGCGGCGGACAAGACTATGCAAATGCCGTATAAGGACAATTTGCAGTCCTTGATTCATGAGCCGACTTTCCGCTTTGCGGTGGATTCGAATACCTGGGGCAAGTTTCCGTTTATGATCAAGCTGGGCAATTTGGCGGTACATACGGAACGCAGCGTGGAAAAGGGTGACGCGCTGGTTTCGCTGCGGGGACTGTTTGAATTCGTGCAGTGGATCGACTACTGCTATGGCGCCGATTATGTGGAGCGCACCTTTGACGAAAGCCGGATTCCCACCGAAAAGGTCGTGGTGGATACCCGAAAAATCAAGGAACAGGAAAGCCTGCTGGATGAAAAACAGGCCGAAATCGAGGCGCTGCGCCGCCAGATTGCAGAAATGGCCGCCCAATATACTGCCGGAAAAGTACAGCACCGGCAGGAACGCACGTTTACCCCGGACGATCTCACGGAATTTGAAACCCGCAAGCGGTATATTGACGTGGATATGAAGCTGATGGGCTGGAAGTTTACCGGCCCGGATGCCGACGTGCAAGAGGAATACCCGGTGGAAGGGATGGCCGGGGTAGCCGGGCAGAAGGGGTATTGCGACTATGTGCTGTTTGGAAAAGACGGCTTACCGCTGGCGGTGGTAGAAGCGAAACGCACCGGCAAAGACCCCAACAGCGGGCGCAAGCAGGCGTCCTTATATGCCGACTGCCTGGAGAAAAAATTTGGCCGCCGCCCCATGATGTTCACCACCAACGGCTTTGAAACCTACTTTTGGGATGACCAGAGCGGCCCCCAGCGGAAAGTGAGCGGGATTTTCAGCAAAGACGATTTGCAAAAACGCATGAACAGCCGCGCCGAACGGCTGGATTTAATGAAAATCCCGATTGACGATAAAATCACCGACCGGTATTACCAAAAAGAGGCCATTCGGGCAGTGTGCGGGCAAATGACCCAGGGGTTCCGCAAACATTTGCTGGTGATGGCTACCGGTACCGGCAAAACCCGTACCGCCTCCAGTTTGACCGATGTACTCAGCCGGGGAAAATGGGTGACCAATATCCTGTTTTTGGCCGACCGCACCGCGCTGGTCAAGCAGGCCAAGGACGGCTTTAAAAATTATCTGCCGGATATGTCCCTGTGCAACCTGTGCTCCAATAAGGACGACCGGAACGCCCGCATCGTGTT
>CALXSC010000127.1 GCA_944391025.1 uncultured Rickettsiales bacterium | reverse complement strand
AGATACTGTAATCGCTAACTTCCACATCATATCCCGGTACATCAATTACTTTTGGCACTGCATTGTATGGACTAAATGTTACCACAGTCCGATCATCCTCATCGCGGAACACGTTACTATGGTCAGCAAGAAATCCATAACCAGCATATTCCAGTTTTTTCCGTGCATCCAGCACAGCCTGTCCATCCGACGAACGTGTGGCTTTCACACGGAGTTTACCCTTATTCTCTCCTCTTGTGATAACCTGATATGGTATGTTGTACGTTTCGAAGAATAGTTTTCCATCTTCATGATTGTTGATAAGAGCTAATGTAAATACTGCCATATACTTTTCCCTTTCTTGTGATGTCAGAGGAATGTCTGCCCGCTCTTGTATTTATTGGGTCTGCCTGGAAACAGGATTATCTGCTGGACACGAATTTTTCTCTTTATGCGGGCCGTGACATTCAGCCAACCTGCATACTGAGCTTTACAGATCAGAGTACAGCTCCTCTCTGTACATCTTGGCCGCTTTACACAAAACAGTATCGATAATCACATGACAAAACCGTTATCTATCCTTCAAAAATTCTTCCAATGCGCTGTCTGACATATCCGTATTTCTTGCAATATATTGCTCATCTAAGAATTTAAGCCGATCAGAAGATGCTGTTAATGATTTTAATCTTTCTTCTAAATCTTTATAGGCTTTTGTTACTTCCTGTATATCAGATTTAATTTTTTCATTTTCTCTCTTTAAATCGGCATTTTCATTTTCTAATCTCATCATATGAATTTTTGACATATATAGCCACATTAAGCCAGCACCAATTAATATGAGTAGAATGGATATTATTATAACAGTGGCTATATTATTTTTAACCAATTCCGATTGAAAGAACTCATTAAAAAAATCAAACATATTATGCCTTTCTGTAATGCATCGCTTCACATAATGATTCTGCAATTAACATTAGTGCTTCCTTACTAATATCCCAAAATTTAAATGCATACATTATCTTCTGATTAAATTCTTTAGAAATTAAAAATTCCATTCCCTCAATTCTCTTGGTTTCTTCTTTAATAGTACTGTATAATATAAAGACAGCAAAGGCTTCGTTTATTTGGCTATATTTTCTGCACACTACAATGTCTTCACTTTTGACACTGAAAGGCTTAAATTTTAAAATCCAATAAGCCATTAGCGCCGCCTCTTTTATTTCATTCATATCAGTGTCATCATGGAAGATAATAAAATAATCTTTCCTCTTATCTACCCGGACAAAAATTTCCGCCACGGCGGGAGCATCAACTACTATGTTGTTTTCAAAATTTAAATCATCATGTTTATTTACATATAGCTCTAGAGAATCAAGGAGCAGGGAGATTTTATCATAAAGTATCTCATCGCTCGGCTGTTCATACTTATGTATTTTTCTCCCATCCACCGTTTCGTATTCTATTAATGCCATTTATTTATCCTCGATTAATAATATCAACGACTAAATCAGTTTCTTCTTTAACAAGACTTTCACTTCCATCTTTCAAAAAAGATAAAAAGGATTCTTCTTTTCCATGTTCTGGATGATTTTTATTAAACTGATCATTAAAGCCTCCATACTCTTTGTACATTGCTTTAAAAACTTCCTTAGTTAAACCTATTTTATCAATTGCTCTCATTACCAATTACTCTCCATTAAATCAAACTATTTCATTGTATTATTCTTACATTTCATATTATGCGAAAAAACTCACAAATCCTTTAGACTTTATGTGATTTATTCACTTTGTTTATTGGTTAAAATCCATTTTCTTACGGCCTCTTCATCAAAGCGTACGCCCCGTCCAACCTTAATAGACGGCATCCCTTCTTTTCTCCACCTATCAATCGTTGCGCGACTTAATGAATAAATTTCCTGCAATTCCTTACTGGTTATTAACTTGCCCACTTCAGACACCTCATACTCAAAATTATTCATGAAGAATTATGATTAATTATAATGCAAAGAATAAGGTCTGTCAACATTCTGATTTCTTATTGGGCAAATGATTTTCATTCGATAGTATATTATTCATCATACCAGTCACTGTACAGCTCTTCCCTGTACACGCCGTCCGCAATCAACTTCTTAAAGCTCTCCACCACGGCAGCTTTATCTTCCTTATATGTAACACCGAACCAGTTATCCCTGGTCTCCAGCACCTTCACGGTACACTTTCCATCTCTCAGCAGACCACCGATCAGTGTCGGCAACAGGTACTCTGCTTTCGTAAACGGTAGATAATGCGTACCTTGTAATCGTTCTCCGCTTATGCGACAATACACTCAGCATAATTGTTCTTTGATAATTCCATACTCAATCTAATGCTGGTCCTGTATCTGCTTCCGGCACCTCTCCGGCAATGCCGGTGACCACGGAAGCAGCGCTTCACAGAAGCTGTCGTCCTTATCATCCATATGTTTTGGGATCTCTGTAAGGAGATACTCAAAATAATCATATGGCTTCAGATTGTTGGCTTTTGCTGTCTCCTCTATACTATAGATGATTGCGCTGGATTTTGCTCCTGCTATGGTGTCTATCATTACCCAGTTCTTTTTCCCTATACAGAATCCGCGGATCGACTGCTCGGCGGCGTT
>CALXSC010000126.1 GCA_944391025.1 uncultured Rickettsiales bacterium | reverse complement strand
ATTGTGTTCATTGTATTGCAAGTTTGGTTGGACCTAAAACTGCCGGATTACATGTCTGAAATAACGACACTGTTACAGACAGAGGGAAGTCAGATGTCTGACATTCTCTATGCAGGAGGAAAAATGCTTCTGTGTGCATTGGGCAGTCTTGCAGCAGCAATTATTGTAGGTTACTTTGCAGCGCGCATTGCAGCAAATTTTTCTCAAACGCTGCGTGATAAGCTATATCACAAAATACAATCCTTTTCAATGGAGGAGATTAACGGTTTTTCTACTGCAAGCTTAATTACCCGTTCTACCAACGACATTACTCAAATACAGATGATTGTGGCTATGGGTTTGCAGTTGATTATTAAAGCGCCTATTATGGCAGTAGTGGCAATTATCAAAATTGCAAATAAGGGTACTTGGCAGTGGTCTTTGCTTACTGCGGGAATTGTGATTGCTTTGGTGACGGCGATTATATGTATTATGTTGTATGCTGTTCCAAAATTCAAGAAAATTCAGGGGCAAACAGATAATTTGAATAGGCTTGTAAGAGAAAATTTAACTGGCTTGCGCGTGGTGAGAGCTTATAATGCAGAGGAATATCAGGAAGAAAAATTTTCTGCGGCAAACGATGAATTGACAGAAACTCAGTTAAAGGCACAAAGAGCTCTTACAATTATGAATCCCATGATGACGCTTGTTATGAATGGCTTGACATTGGGTGTATATTGGATTGGCGCTGTAATCATTAATGCAGCGGCAATGGCAGAAAAGTTGACGCTTTTCTCAAACATGGTAGTATTTTCTTCCTATGCTTTGCAGGTTGTTATGGCCTTTACGATGCTGACGATGATCTTTATCATGCTGCCAAGAGCACAGGTTTCTGCAAAGCGTATTAATGAAGTTCTCGATACGCAGTCTAATATTCATGATGGTGAAAAAACAGAAGGGATAGAAGGTATTGAAGGAGAAATAGAATTTAAGCATGTAAGCTTCAGATATCCTGATGCAGAAGAGTATGTGCTTCATGACATTAATTTTAAGGCCAATAAGGGCGAAACGATTGCATTTATTGGAGCCACAGGCAGCGGAAAAAGTACAGTTGTCAATTTGATTGCCCGTTTTTATGATGCCACCGAGGGAGAAGTTTTGGTGGACGGTGTGAATGTAAAGGATTACACACAGAATGCCCTTCACAATAAGCTGGGGTTTGTGCCTCAAAAGTCGGTGCTGTTCCAAGGGACGGTTGCAAGCAATGTTGCATTTGGAGACAATGGAAGGGGGCCGGCAAGTGAAGAAGACATTGTGAAATCTGTAAGAATTGCGCAGGGAACAGAATTTGTGGAGGAACTGCCGGACAAATATGCTGGCTATGTGGCGCAGAATGGAACAAATTTTTCTGGAGGACAAAAGCAAAGGCTGTCTATTGCAAGGGCAATTTGCCGCAAACCGGAATTTTATATATTTGACGATTCGTTTTCCGCATTGGATTACAGGACAGACAGAGTGCTGCGGTCTGAACTGAAAAAAGAAACTGCAGGGGTTACTACCATTATGGTAGCCCAAAGAATTGGTACCATTATGGATGCAGATAAAATTGTGGTCATAGACGACGGTGTTGTAGTTGGCATGGGAAAACATGAGGAATTGCTGAAAACTTGCGACGTTTACCGTGAAATTGCTTATTCTCAGCTGTCAAAGGAGGAATTGGAAGCATGAGCAGATTTATGAGACAAAATCAGATGAACAACATTCCGGAAAATGCTGCCAGCACAAAACATGGACTGCTGAGATTGGCGTCTTTCTGCAAGCGATATGCTGCAGCAATCATTATTGCACTGGTTTGTGCAGTTGGAGGCACAGTATTTACAGTAATTGGTCCGGATAAATTGTCAGACCTGACCAATTTGATTAGAGACGGCCTTATGGGGACCGTTGACATGGACGCAATATTACAAATATGTATTACATTGGTGATATTCTATGGAACAAGTGCATTATTGAGCTATATACAGGGATTGATCATGACATGGGTGACGCAAAGGGCATCAAACAGTATGCGTGATTCCATTTCTATAAAGATCAATAAGCTTCCTATTGGATATTTTAACCACATTAGCATAGGCGATATTCTTTCAAGAGTCACTAACGACGTAGATACAATTGGAGAAACTATGCAAAGAAGCATCATACAATTGGTATCTGCAATAGCCTTGCTTATCGGATCTATGATAATGATGTTTAAGACCAATTGGATTATGGCAGTGACAGCAATGGCAGCGTCTCTGTTTGGATTTCTGTTTATGTTGATTGTCATGAAAAGGTCACAGAAATATTTTACTGCCAGACAGGAATGGCTGGGCAATATGAACGGACATATTGAGGAAACTTATTCCGGTCATAAAATCATCAAAGTGTACAATGCTCAGGAAAGCATGAGCAAAACGTTTCATGATTTAAATCGCAAACTCTATGAAAGTGAATGGAAAAGTCAGTTTTTATCTGGATTAATGATGCCAATCATGAACTTTATAGGCAATTTTGGGTATGTTGCTGTTTGCGTGGTGGGCGCGGCTTTGGCGTTAAATAACGTAATCAGTTTTGGTGTAATTGTTGCGTTTATAATTTATGTAAGACTTTTTACAAATCCTCTTTCTCAGATTGCTCAGTGTGCGACG
>CALXSC010000125.1 GCA_944391025.1 uncultured Rickettsiales bacterium | reverse complement strand
ATTCATCATAGGTGTGGGTAATGTACATCCATAAATACCGCCTAAATATCGGTATAGTGGCATATTAAAAGATTTTGCTGAAGCTCTTGCACAAGCTAAAGAAACAGCTAAAATAGCATTTGCACCTAAATTAGACTTATTAAAACTACCATCCATTTCTAGCATTAAGTTATCAATTAATCTTTGATCAGAAGCATCCTCACCAAGAAGATTAGGAGTTATTATAGTATTAATGTTATCAACGGCTTTCAAGACACCTTTTCCTAAAAAATCTTCTCTTATCTTATCTCTCAACTCTCTTGCTTCATAAATTCCGCAAGAGGCACCGGATGGAACAGAAGCCCGGCCAACCGTACCATCAAGCAATAAAACATCAGCTTCTACAGTAGGATTTCCTCTAGAATCCAGGATTTGCCTAGCCCTTATATCTTCTATTTCGCACATAAAAATCTCCCTTCTAAAAATTAGGTTAGAGAAAAAACTAAAAAAAATCTATTAAACACTAAGGCAGTAAACTTTGCCTTTTTGGAATAAATGAATATAATATAGATATGAAAAAGTTTCTGGTCTGTTTAATACTAATAAGCGTAGCCCTACCTTCTCACGCATTTTTCTGGAACAAAAAAGATAAGGCTTTAGAAAAAGAGCTTCAGGGGAAAGGTTATGCAGGTACGCTACCTGATATAGGGGAAAAAGTTGAAAAATCCAAAACAAAGGTTACAACCCCTATTTTTGAATCACAAGAGGGGTTTAACGATCCATCGGAGTTAAAACCAGTCCCCAAGGACAATCCGGCTTTTATCAATATTATTCAAAAAAAAGACAAAACGTCCCAGTTTGTTAATGATGCAAATGAAATTATTCCAATGCTAGAAAAGCTTGTGGATTGTATTGAGGATAATGAGAGTTTACAGCTATTTATTACAAAAGCAAATCTACTTACTTTAAACATTGATAATCTTGCGCAAAAGTATGATGGGAAACCTGAAAGCTATTATGAATCATTCAGAAAGCTGCAAGAGGTAAATCGTTATATAAAATCAATTTCACTTTTAAGAAAAGAAGCTGTAACATATCAACGCTATCTTGCATACTCGGAAAGCGGTTCGATTTATAACCCTGAAAATATCGCAAACCAGCTCCAGTATTTGCTGGAAGAATTAAATACGACCATATTGCTGTTACGCGAAGAAGGATAAGTTTTGCCCGCCATTGCCCTACCAGTATATAACAAAATCCGGTAGCTAAGCACCACTCGTTCCTTCTCCTAAAAGACACGACTGCCAATGATGATTTTAAAAATACTAGTCCAATATCTGTAATAGAAACCCTCCCCGAAATCAAAGATTTCGGGGAGGGTCGGCTCCACACCCGGCGTAGCGATCCCCTCGCCCCTTGCGGGAGAGGGAAGAATTTCAAGTTGAGCACAAGCGAAACTTAGAAATTCGGGTGAGGGGTCTTTTTTACGTCTAGATATCATATAATATTCCGCAGTTACAGATATGTGATAGTCGACAGAGTTTGTTTATAAACTTATCTTAGACAGTCGTATCCTAACAGGAGAGGGTTAGAGGTGGCAATCCTAACACTATTTCTAAGGTTAACGAGATTCTTCGGACACATTAAATGATCATTTTCATCCTCGGAATAACACAAATCCAGAAAATAAAACTAAATATATCTTAACAATTTAAGCAATTATCTTAGAACATGAAACTTTATATATATAAGGTTAGAAAAGGTTGTAGAAATTTTAAATCCGGTTAACTAAACCGGATTTTCTTTTGTTAATTCCTGTCTTACACAATCAGCTGCTTCTTTGGCTGAAAATTTATCAGAAAGTTTTTCTCTAACATTACCTAGTTTATTTATAACATCCTCTCTGTACTTTTTGTCATATAAAAGTCTTTCTGTCTCATAGCTGATATTTTCTATGTTAAATTTATATTGAATAAGTTCCGGTACAATATTTTCACCCGTTATGATATTAGGCAAAGATACATTTTTAATACACCTTACCAGCAAATAAATCAAATAAAGTATCCACGGGCCCTTATAACCAATTATCATAGGGACCTGATAGAGTGCAGCCTCAAGAGCAACTGTTCCAGAAGCTAGAATTAGAGAATCCGAAACACTTAAAAGAGCCTGATTTTCTCCTTTTATTACTTTAAAATCAGTATCTTTGATATATCTATCAAAAACATCATCACTCAAATTTGGGGCATGGGATACACAGAACTGTAATTCCGGATGAAGTTTCTTTAACCTTTTAGCAGACTTTATAAAAGTATCCGCTAAAAAATATAATTCTATAGGTCTTGAACCCGGAAAAATTGAGACTAAAGGGCGCTTTAAATCGAGTCCGTATTTTTCAAAAAACTCCACTCTTTCAGCCTTTTCAGGAAGCTGCTTAATAAGCGGATGCCCGCAATAGTGTACATCAATCCCATACTCTTTATACAATTCAACTTCAAACGGAAAAATACAAAGCACCTTATCCACATACTTTTTAATCCCGTTAATTCTCCATTTTCTGCTAGCCCAGACCTGCGGCGGAATGTAATGAAAAACCTTGATACCATATCCTTTAAGACGCTTGGCTACTCTTAAATTGAAAGTCCCGTAATCAATTAATAAAAGTAAATCAGGCTTATAATCATTCAATAAATATTCACAAACACGCTTTTCTAAGTTCAAATGATCATACGCCATTTTAAGATTAAACCCG
>CALXSC010000124.1 GCA_944391025.1 uncultured Rickettsiales bacterium | reverse complement strand
GTAGAAGAAGGGAAATCAAAGCCGGTCGCTTCCTTTTCCACTACCAGGCAAGCAGTCTCGCCATACTGAGGCATCTCGTAGCGGAACGCAATGTCGTTGTTGCTCAACTGAAAGACGATGTCGATTTTCTTCTTGTCGGCATTCTCAAGAGTCACGGTCAGTTTGTTAGCCGCATAGTGTACCGTGGAACGTTTGATACGAGTCTGCGTGTAAGTCTTGTCTACCTTGTCGGCCTGCTGACCTACAAACGTCATCTGCTGACTGAAATCGCCGATGTTGGACACAAATCCCAAGGGAGAATTTTCCAGGACGGTCTTGCCGTCGTAAGTCACCGAATAAACAGGTTTGCCGCCCTGCAACTGAAAATCGAGTTTCAAGCGGGCATCCGGTCCAGTCACTGCCGCCTGCTGGGCAAATGCCTGAGCAGCAAACAATGCCAATGTGTAAAAGAGTCCTTGTTTTTTCATAAGTGTTTTTCCAGATAGTGATTAATCAGGGCAAAAATAAATATTAAGTGTGAAACTTACAATAAATTATTTCCTAAAAACGAGCACAAATCATGCAATATCCACATAAAAAAGATGCCGCTCGGAAGCATCATACCCCTTGCGGCATCTCTACAAATATTACCTCTTAAAGATCTACTATCGGCCACCCGTCGGGCGTCCATGTCATTTCACGTACAATCAGCTTGGGAGTCCCCTCTTCGGCCACCGAATACGCATGGCAGATGAAATAGTCCTTCCCATCCAAGTGATAGGCAGCATTGTGCCCCACTCCGGCATAATCCCTGTTTCCTTGCACCACCAGCGAACCACCTCCCCGGTTCAGCGCTTTCCCTTCTTTGTCCAGGTATGGTCCGGTTACCGTTTTCGAACGTCCCACCATCACTTTGTAATTGCTTTTCAGGCCCCTGCAGCAATAGTCAAACGAGACAAAAAGGTAGTAATACTCCCCATGCTTCATGATAAAGGGAGCCTCCACTGCTCCGTCGCCTGCCTCGTCTTCCGGCAGGTCGAACGACCGCGGACGGCGACAAAGCGAATGCCATTCTTCAGGCTGTGCCACTCCGTTCAAGTCCGAAGTCAGCTTGACCAGTTTGATTCCATCCCAGAAGGAGCCGAAAGTCATCCAGGGAGTCCCGTCCTCATCGATAATGACATTCGGGTCGATGGCATTCCACAAATCCCGGTTAGGCACCGACTGAATCACCTTACCGTGGTCGGTCCACTTGAAGTCCGGGCTGGAAGGGTCAAGCGTAGGGTTCGTGGCATGCCCGATGGCAGACGTGTTCTTTCCAAATGCCGAACAGGAATAAAACAGATGATACAGCCCGTTATGATAAAGAATGTCCGGTGCCCAAGTATGTCCGTTATAACCTTTGATGGCTTCCACCGCCCATTGGGGTGCCTTGTCGAATACCGGTTTCTCGAATTTCCAGTTCTTCATATCCTTGGAAGACATGACCGAAATCCCCTGCCCCGTAGCAAAAAGATAGTAAGTATCTCCCTGTTTGGCCAATACCGGGTCGTGGGTCATTACCTTACCGATGGGAATGACCGATGAAGGTTTCCGAGGTGGAGACGCCTGCAGCACACCTGCCACAGCCAGCAAAAAAAGAAAAGATGTGATATGTTTCATGGACTATCTATTAAATCATTTATTAACCAAGAAGTGATGAGAAAAACGCCTTGCAAACAAGAAATCCTCATCTACAAGGCGTTCAAACTCACATCTAACAAATCATTGTACTTTCTTTCCCCAATCTGTCCGCCAAGTGCCACCACTTTGATGGTATCCGGCAAACACAATCGTCGGTTTACGAGGAGTGGCTTCCCAGTCTACTTCACGCTGCAGATACAGCTTCACATCTTCTCCAACTGCTCCAACTGCTCCAGCTGGTTTAACCGTTAATATCTGATTCTCGGAATCATAACTCCATTCACCACCTTTCCAGGTACCTTCTGTAATACTATGCTCGTTGGCAGAAAGTGTCATCAAAGTGGAAGTTTTCTGGTTGCCGTATGAATAAGACAAATCAATATGTTCCCAGTTACCAACCAGTTCACTTTCTTCAATCTTATCCTGCGGCACCGCACCATAGCGTTCCGGCATCACAACAGGCCACCCGTCTTCCGTCCAACGGATACTGCGTACATGTCCCATCATGAGGCTGTTGCTTGAGGCATTTCCTCCCACATTCGCAGGGAAACGCCCTTGTGAAGCAAAATACCAGTTGTCGTTCCCGTCATCGAATACACAGCAGTGTGAGATACCTACCCAGCCGTCACTGCCATTAAACTTATACGGATGGGTCACTACCGGAAGTATGTCGCCACCAGTCGTAGTCACGTCCGTACCATCTATTCCCAGATAAGGACCTTCAATATGCTCTGCACGTGCCACGCGGGTATTGTAAGCCACCGACAGTTCGTCATACGCCAGGAACAGATAGTAATATCCATCACGATAAATAACTTCAGGACCTTCTGAAGCCTGCCAACGACTATTCATGTTACGGGTAGCTATCAGTTTTCCGTAAGCCGCAATGTCCTCACTGGTTCCCCAAGGATTAGGAAGTTCCGCTTTTACCTTACCGGTTTCTGCATCCAGTTCTACCAAAGCAATACCACTATGCCATGAACCGTAAATCAGCCAATGTTTTCCATCCTTGTCAATAAGACAACTAGGATCGATGGCGTTCCATTTATAATAGCAGTTCTCATAGTTGGTCGCTGCCACATTAAAGTCCAGTCCTCTATCAGAAGCATTGGTGATTACATACCCTTTATCCACCCAACCGTCATTGTTAGCCGGATTGTCGTTCTCCATCAGTCCGATGAACGCCCGTTCGCTCCAAGTGCCGTCACCACTCAGGGTACCTGGGCATACAATAGAGTAATACATACGATACAATCCATTTTGTACCTTACGCACGCAAGGAGCCCAGTAACCAAAATCAGCTTCCGCAGGAGAAACAGCCTCCAGCCCCATGGCCGCACGGATTTCATTCAATTTCGGGATAATCCATTCTGGAAGTTTCGGCATGGTACCTCCTAAATATTCCCAGTTCACCAAATCCTTCGAACGACGACCGTGGAAGTGTCCACCTGCCAAATGTGCATTGCCATACGAAGCATCCGTCTGATACATGTAGTAATATCCATCCTCGGCCAGTACCACCGAAGGGTCGTGTACATTGGCCAAGTTCCATTGTCCTCGGTTGGACCAAGCTGCAATATCCACATAATTATCTGCATAAGGCGGTGCCACATATTCTTCAAGACTAGGCACACTCGTAGTGACCGTGAATGTCTCCGAATAAACATAACGACTGTCACCGTAGACGTATGCACGAATATAATAAGTAGTTCCACCCATCAGTCCTGTGATAGTCGCACTGAAGTTGTCATCAGCATCCACCACATTGTCCTTGATGGTAGGATTCTGTACGTTCGCACTGTAGCAGAAACCTTTTTTAAGTACGACACCCACATTACCGGTCATCGTAGAAGTAACGGTCAGCGAGGAGCTGGTTGCCGTACCCGATACGGGGGCAGACAGAACCACACCGTGGCTCGGGTTGTATTCCACGTTGTCCAACCCATCGGTGCAACCCGCGAAGGCAAACGCCGTCAACAGGGATATGAAAAGAAATGATAGTTTTTTCATTTGTAAGTTCTATTTAAGACATGCCGTCGTTCATAAGAATAACGGCATGTATGATTAGAAAAATTTATTTTATTCACCGAAAACAAGATGAGCGTATTCAACTGTCAGTGCAAAGTTTAAATCATTAGGATCTACGGTGTTAATACCTAAATAATACTGCGTAGAAGTGGTGCCAGTGTTTCCTACCATCACTGCTTGTACATCAGCTGTTCCGTTACCACAGTTAGTCACATATACCGTTACCTTAGCTCCATACATTCCGGTCAACCAAGTAGCCCAATCACCTTGCGTTCCGTTATGAATGCAAGCTTCATAACCTGTTCCCCATCCATAATTATCTGCTCTAACTACTGCATACTCAGTCTTATCCGATTTACGAAGAACAACAACATAATTAAACCAATTATTACCTAAATTACTATAGTTCGTAAAACTAATGGACTTTGTTTCACCTACAGGTACATTAAATTCATCAGAAAAATCTCCCCAAAAAGCAGTAGAATTATCCGTTGCACCTATGGTTGTCTTGCTACTATTCGTCACTTCTGAAACCTGTGATTCTTTTACATTCACATTTACTGTAGTAGTAATTCCTTCCCCAGCTGTAATAGTTATAGTTTGTTGACCTGCCTTGGCTGGAACCATTGAGAAAGAAAGCTCCGAATTGCTGAGGGTTCTAGTACTTCCAGTAGACGTAGTTGCCGTCACAACCATACCTGTAGGATTAAATATACGACCAGTTAAAGACTGGGTAGCCTCTGAAATATAATAATAATAGTCCGTATACAGAGGCGGAGTTGTCACCTCAATGGACGTGATAGGTTCAACCACCTCAAAGTTCGCATAAGCCATAATAGGAGTATCACAATTCTTCCCTTGAAACGTCTTATTATAAGCAGCCACAAGTGTTTTTTGCCCCGGAGTATCCATATCGGGAATAGCAGAGAAACTAAGATCTGACGCTTTAACGGTCTTTGTAACTCCTT
>CALXSC010000123.1 GCA_944391025.1 uncultured Rickettsiales bacterium | reverse complement strand
GTGGACGCATTGGATGAAGCACTCTCTATGATTGACTCAAAGGTTTTTCTCAAAGCTGTCAGCTTGGCGAGGAACGTAAGTCTGCTGGCAGCGAAACCGAGGTCGTAGGCAATGATACTCTCTTGGGGCAGATTGCATCGTTCATGGAAAATCTGCATCTGTCATACCGGGAAGTGGTCTATGAGATACCATACAGGAATTTAGTATTAATGCAGCGTGACAAGCTCCATACAGTTACCGGTACCAAGGTTACAAAGGTGAAGGGTAAGGACATGGCTTCGCGCAGAAGAAGAAATAAGAAATAAATATGGCTACACTATACTTTAAAGTCAGTTCTGACTGGGAGCAGGTTGTCAAACTGAGACAGGAATGTGAGAGACTGGAAGCCCAGCTCAAGAAGATGGACGTCAACAAATCCCCTGCAGCTGCAAAGGCTTTAGAAACACAACTGGCATCCACCCGTCAGCAGATGATGGGACTGGTAACTGAGGCGGCCAAGGCTGGTGCTGTGATGGAGAATGACCTTAAGAAAAAACTTAATTCCGCGTCAAAGGCCTCCGATGAGCTGACAGAGGAAATCATCAAACAAAGGAAAATCATCCGTGATACGCAGGATGATGTCAGACGGCTGTCTGATGAATATTCAAAGATGGGTAAGTATTCTCCTAATTCAAAAGCTAAATTAGCTGAACTGAACCGAGCTAAAGCAGCCTTGAACGAGCAGAGATATTCCCTTGGCGAATTACAGGACCAGCAGGCCAGAAACAGGCTCGAAGTGAGGAAACTTACAAGAGAGTACAAGGATTTTTCCAGTGGGACTAACAACGCTGATGAGATAGTAAAATCCCTGACGGATTCTTTAAAGCGTACAGCCGCTGAAATAGGTGGACTTGTGGCGATAAAGAAATTCGGCTCTGATGTGATTGAAGCAACCGGAAAGATGCAGCAGCTACAGGTAGCCTTATCCACTATATTGCAGGATAAAACGAAAGCCGACCAACTCATTGCTGAAATCGTACAGTTTGCTGCTAAGACCCCATTCAATCTTGACGATGTAGCAGAAGGCGCAAAACAACTTCTTGCATATGGCTCATCTGCTGATAAGGTTATTGAAGAACTTTCCATGTTGGGTGATGTGGCTTCCGGTTTGCAGATACCTATCGGTCAACTGATTTATCTTTATGGGACATTGCGTACCCAGGGACGTGCAATGACAGTTGACATCCGTCAGTTCGCCGGACGAGGTATTCCAATCTACGAAGAACTGGCCAAGGTATTAGGAGTTTCCAAAGACCAGGTAGGTGAACTTGTGAAGGAAGGTAAGGTAGGGTTTAAGGAAGTTGAACAGGCCTTCAAAAACATGACATCTGAGGGAGGAAAGTTTGCCAACCTTATGGAGAACTCTGCCGGGACGTGGCCCCAGCGACTGTCGAATATCGAAGATACCCTCTTCCAGAAAATGAATGAATTCGGGAACAAGTATAAGGAAGTTTTTGAGTTTGGCATCGGTACAGCCGAGGACTTGGTGGAAAGTCTTGATGATGTAATTGCTGTCATGGGCGGACTGATAGCGGCTTATGGAACCTACAAGGCTGCACTAATAGCAGCAGCCGTAGCGCAGAAGGCGGTCGGATTCGTTGAAAGTATCCGTCTGATTGGAATGTACAGAAAGGAATTGGGACTGGCCACCGCTGCACAGCAGGCTTTCAATCTGGCATCGAAATCGAATGTGTATGTCACCTTGTTGGCTGCGTTGGTAGGAATCGGTACGGCTATTTACATGTTCACCAAGAGAACCAATGAAGCCACTGCAGCACAGGAGACGCTTAATTCGGTGAACAAAAAAGCCGATGAGGAATTTTCCAAGCAGGCAGCAACGGTTGACAGGTTGTCCGGCATATTGAAAAGTGAAACTTCATCCATTGACCAGAAGAAGAAAGCCTTGTCTGATTTGCAGACCATCATTCCTTCTTACAATGCCAGTCTTAATGAAGAGGGTCGACTGATAAACAACAACACTGAGGCCATTAAATCCTATCTTACGCAACTGGAAAAACAGATACGGATGAAGGCTGCTCAGGAAGAACTGGAGGAACTGTATCGCAAAAAACGGACTCAAGAAAAGCAGCAGAAAGTCGCTACGGAGAATTACAATGAGGCTAAATCTTTGTACAATTCATCTGTGACAATGACTGGAAGCGCATTACAAAACAGAGGAGTCAATACAGGTGTGGCCGTATTCTCTCAAAATAGTGCAGTAAACAATCAGCTCAAAGATAGTACGAATAAGGCCAAGAAAGAATTGGATTCCGTAAACAAGGAATTAGGCGAAACGGTTTCTGCCATCACTGAACTGGAAAAAGAAATTGAGAAATCGTCTTTATCCGATAATAAAGAATCCCCACAGTCTTCCATATCCAAAGAAGTAGAAAATGCCACCATACGTATCAAGACACTCAAACAAGAGATTGCCGACCTTCGTAGCGGAAAATTACAGGCAGAAGCCGGTAAAACCGTAGAATCTGCTATCAAGGCAAAGGAAAAAGAGTTGCAGAGTACAGAAAAAACCTTGGAAACACTTACTGGTATCAGCTACAAATCAGAAAACAAGAAGGTCGTAGATAGCCAGCAAAATCTTTCTGATGAACTTTTACAACTCATTAGGACCAATCAACAGAACGAAATTAACCTGATGGAAGAAGGTTCTGAAAAGAAGCGCAGACAGATTGAACTGGATTACCAGCGAGAAATCGATGAAATTAGGAAACAGCGCAAAAAATGGGAAGATGCGCAAGGAGGAAAGCTTACGTCTGAACAGCGGGAAGTATTAGGAAGTCGTGCGTCTAATGCCATGCAGT
>CALXSC010000122.1 GCA_944391025.1 uncultured Rickettsiales bacterium | reverse complement strand
TGGATGATTTTATTCAGATGGCTGCTCTTCTGAAGAAAGAGGAACTGATTGTGCTGGTAGGTATTAAACCGGAGGAAAGAAAGAGACTGCCTGAAAATATCATTGGTATAGCCCGGACGGAGAATATACAGCAGTTGGCAGGATTGTACTCCATGGCAGATGCGTTTATCAATCCTACCTGGCAGGATAATTATCCTACGGTTAATATGGAGGCGATAGCTTGCGGTACTCCGGTGGTAACTTACCGGACAGGAGGAAGTGTAGAAGCTGTGACAGATGAAACCGGCTTTGTAGTGGAGCAGGGTGATTATAAAGAGTTGCTGGAAGCAGCACGAATGATACGGCAGCGGGGTAAGTCTTATTATCAAAGCCGGTGTCGGGAATATGCATTGATGCATTTTAAAAAAGAAGATCGTTATTCTGATTATATTCGTTTGTACGACGAACTGACGAAACGTGGTTAATCGCGTAAATTATTTGCTATGAATCTTTCTGAAGGCTTCGAGAGTGAGGCTGCTAAATATTGGGATGTGCTGATTGAAGGTGCATATCTATTATTCTAAATTAACTCGAAAACATACTCGGATACCCTGAAATGGTGAAAGTGAATGCTGGCCTATAAATGTGTAGGCAATAGCATTTTCTGGGAATAAATTGAAGTCTATGAATGTGGAAAATCTGAAAGTATTGCAACTAGGAAAATTCTATCCCATACGTGGAGGAGTTGAAAAAGTTGCATTTGATTTAATGAAAGGACTGTCCGAAAGGGGAATCGGATGTCACATGCTGTGTGCAGCAGAGGAAGGGGAGGACCGGATTATCTTGCTGAATGAGCATGCACAGCTGATTTGTACCCATACTTGGGTTAAAGCTTGTGCAACGATGATTTCGCCTTCCATGATTTTCACTTTGCGTAAAATTTGTGGAAAGTATGATATAATTCATGTACATCATCCTGACCCTATGGCTTGTTTGGCCTTGTTCCTTTCTGGATATAAAGGAAAAGTAGTGCTTCATTGGCACAGTGACATTCAAAAGCAAAAGATGTTGCTGAAGCTGTATTATCCTTTGCAGCAATGGCTGTTGAAGCGTGCTGATGTGATTGTGGGAACTTCTCCCGTCTATTTGGCAGAATCGCCTTTTTTACAACACGTGCAGCATAAGACGGTCTGTCTGCCTATTGGAGTAGAACCGATGCAACCTGTACCGGAAGCGGTGAAGGCCCTCAGAAGTGAGTATCCGGGCAAGAAAATCGTGTTTTCACTTGGTCGTCTGGTAGCCTATAAAGGGTACCGTTTTTTAGTGGAGGCTGCCCAATATTTGAAAGATGATTTTGTGGTGCTGATTGGGGGATCCGGGGCTTTGAAGGAAGAGCTGCAGAAGGAAATTGTTTCCTTGAATTTGCAGGAAAAGGTGAAACTGTTAGGGAGAGTCAGCGACGAGGAACTGCCTGCCTACTACGGAGCCTGCGATGTATTTTGCATGAGCAGTGTGCAGAAAACAGAAGCGTTTGGTATCGTGCAGATAGAAGCAATGTCGTGCGGAAAGCCTGTGGTAGCTACCAGAATACCTCAGTCAGGAGTGTCCTGGGTGAATGAAGAAGGTGTATCGGGGATGAATGCGGAACCGGGGAATGCGCAAGATTTAGCCCGGGCAATTGAAGCGGTAACGGAAAATGGGGAGGTCTATCGGAATTTTTCGGAAGGTGCGACTAAACGTTATCGTGACATGTTTACGAAGGAATGTATGATTGATAAATGTTTAACCATATACTTGGAGTTATGAAAAATGTAAACAAAGAAGATGTCATGTCCAAAGCCATGATGGCTTATGTGGCAAAGGACCATTATTATTATCCGAGTGCGGGGATGTCGGTTACAGCTTGCAGAGTGAAACGTGTGGCTGATGTAATTGTAAGCTTGATAGCCTTGATTATTTTTTCGCCGGTGTTTTTACTTATTTCCTGGTTAATCAAGCATGAGGATGGGGGACCAGTGATTTTTAGTCAGGAACGTATCGGGTATGGCGGAAAGCCTTTCATTTTGTATAAGTTTCGATCGATGTCGGTCGATTCGGAATCGGATGGAAAACCGGCTCTTTGCCAGAAAAATGACCGGAGGCTGACCCGAATCGGACGTTTCTTACGGGTGCATCATCTGGATGAATTGCCGCAACTATGGAATGTGTTGAAAGGAGAAATGAGTTTTGTAGGGCCACGTCCGGAACGGAAATATTTCGTGGATAAGATTAAGGCCATCAATCCGGATTATGAGTTGTTGTATCGTTTGCGTCCGGGGCTGTTTTCTAAAGCGACTCTTTACAACGGCTACACTGATACGATGGAAAAAATGCTGGAACGTCTTAGAATGGATTTGGAATATATGCGTACCCGCTCTTTATGGATGGATATTAAAATCGTATGGCTTACGGCCATGTCCATTTTTATGGGTAAAAAATTCTAATAGATTTGATATGAATAAGATAGAGATACGTAAAGGAATTCAACTGCGTAAGATTGGCAATCGCTACATGATTGTGGATGCCTGTGCAGGTAATGTAAATATGAGTAAAGTGTATAGCTTGAATCAGACGGCAGCATGGATATGGCAGTGTGTAGCTGATGGGTGTACCACCTTGGATGAACTGACAAAACGTTTGTGTCAGGAATATAAAGTCGATGCAGAGGTGGCTCGCCGTGATTTGGAGAAACAGTTGGCAGACTGGCAGGCTTTTGGATTGATTGGTTAGGAAAGGTTTTACTGTGAAAAAGATATGAAGAAGGTACAGAAAGCATTACTTGTGTTGTTGAGAGCAGGATTATGGGAGAGCAAGATAGAAGATTTGTCTTGTTTTCCAATGTCTGCAGGGGAGTGGAAGAACTTGTACCTTTTGTCAAGGCAGCAGACTGTTACCGGAATTGTTTTTCAGGGAATACAGTATTTGCCTGAACATTTTTTACCGGAAGAGAAACTACTGGTTCGCTGGATGGCAGAAACAGATGCTATTGAGCGTAAAAATATGCAGATGAACAAGGCGCTGGAATTATTGGTGCAATGGTTTACCGAAAGCGGAGTTCAGCCTGTATTACAGAAGGGGCAAGGAATTGCCTCGTTATATGAGAACCCTTTGTTACGCGAATGTGGGGATATTGATTTTTATTTCGATAGCCGGCAGATGTTTGAAAAAGCTTTTTCTCTTATCCGTCAGTGTGGCTTGCGGGGAAAGGTACAAGCCGATCAGAGTGTGACCTACGCATGGAAGGGAGTAGAAGTGGAGCATCATACGTGCTTGCTGGACTTGCATAATCCTTTTTTACAACGTTATGCAAAAGAGCTGGAACAGCAATATGGATATAATCACATGAGCTTGGAAGGAGGACAGGATGTAAGGATTCCTTCTCCTGTATTGAATCTCCTGCTTCAGAGCTTACATATTTTAAAGCATGCTTTGGGATGGGGAATCGGATTGCGTCAGTTGTGCGATATGGCCCGTAGTTGCTATAAGTTGCATGATGAGGTGGAATCTGAAGAAATGAAAAAGATTATATTACAATTGGGAATGGACAGATGGCAGCAGTTGCTACATGCATTTTTGGTGGAGCATCTGGGACTTCCAGTGGCGTATCTTCCTTATCAGGAGATAGCTTCAGATTCATCCCCTTTACTTGATATTATCTGGAGGGGCGGAAATTTTGGCTTGTATGTTCCCGGACATCAGCGGAAGTCACAATCGCTTTTGGCCGGTAAATGGCAGACGGCATGTGCTTTTCAGCGTAATATTCGTTTTGCATTTCGTTATGCGCCCAAAGAAGGTTTTTGGGTATTTTCCAGTTTGTTGAAAGGACAATTGAAATGAGAATAGAACATCAGTTTTCTATTGCAGGATTTGAAGTGAGTGTCAGTCTTCCGGAAGGATGGGATGCTGATACCTTATTACCCTCTTTTCGTCCCTTCTATGGTAAGAAGGAGGGGCCGGAAAAAGCTTTGCTGAAGTGTACGGTGTGTACTTCGGTGGGAAATAAGGCAGCGATGCCTTCGGGTGAATTAATCGAGAATACGCTCAGCGATATGGGCTACGTTAGTTTGTATAAAGAAGCAGAAGGGTATTGTGTCACACTTTCTGCAGAACAGGGAGGAACATTGCATGTCATGCAGGCTGACAGACGTTTTTCAACTGTCAGGGTGTATTTGCACGAAGAAGATAAACGGGCTGGGCATGCATTGTCTTCCTTGCTTCGTATTGCTTATTCACAGGCCGTACTTTACCGGGATGCTGTATCCATTCATGCTTCAGCTGTCTTTTGTGAGAACCAGGCTTTCCTTTTTATGGGGAAGAGTGGAACGGGCAAAAGTACACATTCTGCGTTGTGGTTGAAATATATCCCGGGAACTGAATTGCTGAATGATGATAATCCGACATTACGTATCGTGGATGGAAAGGTGTATGCTTATGGCACGCCGTGGAGTGGCAAGACCCCTTGTTATAAGTCGCTTTCCTATCCGGTAGGTGGAATGGTGCGTTTGAAGCAGGCTCCTGTAAATCGTTTTTTTCGCCAGCAAGAGGTGGAAGCTTTTATTGCACTTTTTCCGGGATGCTGTGTCATTCATCAGGATGCGGAATTACGTGCTTGCCTTTATGACACGTTGATTCGGATGGTAGAACAAGTTCCTGTGGGGGTATTGGAATGCAGACCCGATGAAGAGGCAGCCCTGTTATGTCGGAACATGTTACTTCGAACAGACAAATAGAAATAAATTACTAATAACTTAACTATACCTAAACGTATGAAAAAACCAGTCTATTTATGGGCAAGCTTGCTTGCCGTGTTGCTGTTGACTTCCTGTGCGTCGCGCAAGAATTTCGTGTATTTGCAGGATATGGAAATGGGACTGAAATATCCCATTGAAACCAAGCATGAGGCAGTGGTGCATCGGGATGA
>CALXSC010000121.1 GCA_944391025.1 uncultured Rickettsiales bacterium | reverse complement strand
AGTTCTTCAAGAGTCTGGGCATGCCGATGACACTGCGCGAGGTAGGCATCGACGATTCCCGTCTGGAAGAAATGGCACACCACATTGCCGTGAATGAGGGACTGGACGCACCGGGCACGTTTGCTCCACTGAACGAACAGGACATCCTTTCTATTCTGAAGGCTGCGTTGTAAACAATATGAAAAAGCGGGGAATGGTAGACAAGCCGTTCCCCGCATTTTTTTAATCGCCGAGCATGGAATTTAGCAGGTCCATGATGACCATTTTCCGGAAAAGCCAGTGACACATGCCACCGGGGATGCGCTGTATGTAGCCGCTATCAAGGTCGATTACATAAAGTGGACGTATGCGCCAGCTGTAGTTGTAGCGGTTCTGCCAGTCGTACATGCAGTATTCCCACCATCCTTCATCGGGACGCCACCATTCTCCCGTCACATAATTATTCTCCAGTCCCCAGCGGGTGGCTTCCAGTGCGTTGGGTTTCCCGCATTGATAATACACATGATAAGGCGCCATGCCAAGGTCGAGCGTACTTCCCAGTGTTACGCGACAGACGATGATGGCTCCTGCGGAATAATGTCGGGCCGTACTGCGTGCCGGTGCAAAATAAATGCCGTTTCCAGCATAATTTCCTCCGCCTACGCGCCAGATGCCTACATCCCGTCCCCGGTAGCTTCCCCGGTTAGGGCACGCTACGATGGATTCGGCTGCGTCATTGGAGGTACCGTGAAAGAGGGTCAGAGTAGGTAAAAAGACTTCTATCACCGTCCATATCACACTTTCAATGATGGTCAGCGAGCCATGCCATACCACATATTTGATGATTCTGTAGGGCAAGAACAAAATCCATCGGATAAAATCGTCGTGTCCTTCCTTGTCTTCTGAAGGTAAAATTACTTCCATCACATAATTGAACATCTCGAAGGAACAATGTACCAGGAGATTGAAAAAGATAGCATTGACAATTCTCAATGGAAACAGCAGGACATAGAACGGAAATTGCAGGAAATAGAAAATGAAACGCAGGTTCTCATTGGTGGCGTTGCTGAAACGGTTTTTCTTGAAGAAGATAAACCAAGGCTTTGCCAGGTATCGCTGCAGGGCATTGAGAAAGAAGAAAGGAAGACTCAACAGCCTGAACGTAAAGGTAAGGCTGGCCGATACGATGAAATAGGAGATAATGAGTATTTTCAGCAGCCAGTACAGTACCACCAGTCCCAAATAAATACCTAGTCCCCAGATAATGATGTTCCATACTATTGACCAGAAACTCCATGAGGAAGAACCGGAAGACGATTTGGCAGGCGGAGAGTTTGCCTTTTGGGGCAAAGGAGAGAATTTCAGGTATTTGGAGTAGGCATATCCCCTTTGTGAACCGAATTCAATCTGTACCCAGTTGTTGCTTGATTTCTGAATGACATTGACCTCCTGTCCGCGACTGAGCTGTCCGACGCGCGCATAGCTGGTGCCGGGTCCGGAACGCACGTTTAATACAGTGGTTGCAGTTCCCCTGCAGGGAAGAGTCTCTTGTGCCGTGGCATAAGAAATCATCCAAAGCAGCGTGATAAATATGTATATGAAGCGTTTCATCACATCCGTTTTTTTGCTGTCTATAATTGTACCTGTGAGAGGATTCCGCAATCCATGCTGGCATTCTTTCCGATACCGATGTAGTCGGGCAGGATGATGTTAGCCGTAAAAGTGAGGTCGAATGCCATGAACCTGATACCCTTGTGCATCACCGGATAGCTGCCTTCGATGTGCTGTATTTTGCAGACCAATTGTTTCTCCAGGTGAATATGCAGGCCTTTGGTGCAGGCCAGGATATTGGCCACAAGTATCTTTTCCAGAAACAGCACACGCTCTGCAATTCCTTCCAGCTGGTGATAGATGGAATAGTTTTTCCCATTGAGAGGAAGCCAGCGGGTCAGCTGGTAGGTCATCGTCTGATTGTCGGTCTGTTCAATGGTGGAAAATACTGGGTTCAGCTTGTCTATCTTCATCTCGACCGGATGGTTCCCTATCATGAAATGAGGCTGATAGGTAGAGAAAAAGTTCCCGATGACTTCCGTTCCCTCATTCAGACAGACAATGGCAGCACAGTTCTGCATGCGCTTATATTGAATGAGCGGATAGGCATAGCGCAAGCCTTCCTCTTCATGGTTATGGAACAATACATTCTTGTCCGATAGGTTGCGTATCACGGCCCCACGGAAATATTTCACCTCATCGTGTGTCAGCTGATTCTTGAATTTGACAATCAATAATTTTATGTTGTTTTCCATAGTGCTAAAATTGTATATCTTATGGCCAAATGTAAGAAAAAATTTCTATATTGCATTTCATAAGTCGTAATATTTAGAACTATGGAAAATACGCTGTCGTTTGCCGACGTACTGAAAGATATACATGCAGAGAATCTGAGGGAAAAGTTGCAGGCACTGGAAACCGAATGTGGAGCCCGCAAGTTGTCGCTTTCCAATCCGCTGACGGATGTGGTGTACATGACGGAGAGTGAACTGCTGCTGGTGAAAGGCGACTTCCTTCCACCCGACAAGCGCGTCGAGTCCTGGCTGGCCGATGAGGAATCCTATAATAATGAACCACCTTTGTATTTTTCTGAATCTTCACACCGGGAGTCACCCCTGTATGCGTTGCGGCGGGCACAGACTTTTTATTCCCGTTTCTTTCCGGAACCTCCTTTTTCCATCCGGCTGTTGCTTCTGTGCAATTACAGTATCATTAATTTTGACGACATGCTTCCCGTGTGGGAAGAGCTCGGTGCTACGGTAGTCCACAATGTAACAGGCGAACAGTTCCTTTTCTCCGAACCGGCTGCTCCTGCACACGATACGGACGATGAACCGGATGACGAGGAATTCGACCGTCTGCTGGAAGAATTTATAGCCGGCTGCTCCGAGGAAGAACAGAAAGAGGAAGAAAAAGGGGAAGACTCGGAAAGTGTGTCAGAAGAAGATTGGGACGAGGATGAACCGGACGAAGAAGATGAACCCGCTGCACCCGTAAAAGAACCTGTACCTAATGCCTCCAGTTTTGAAGTGGAAACGGTGAAGACCTGTCGCATATATCCCTCGGGAAAGGGTGGAAAGAAAGAAGGGATGCCCTTGAAAACGTTTGCTCTGCGGCATCTGGAACGCATTGAATTTTGTGTGGATTTTTTCTGCCTGCTCGAAAAGAAACCGGCAGATGATTATGAGGTGTTGCTTTACAGCGATACGGGGAGAATTCTGTCGCACCGGAAGCTGGCGGCAGCAGACCGGCCGGAGGAGCCCGACGGACTGATACGCCTCTCTCTACAAACGGTATGGGAACCCGGTGAGGACTGGACCTGGAAGAAAGGAAAATACCTGGTAGAAGTGAGGTTCCACCATCTCATACTGCATATCGCTTCCTTCACGGTGGCAGATAAAGACGTGGAGGGAGTGCTGTATGAATGGGAAGTCTCGTTGAAAAAATCCGACCCGTTTGAAGAACTTCAGCACATGGTCGGCCTGAAGGGAGTGAAAGAACAGATGGAACGCTACCGGGCAAGGGTCTGCCTGGCACTGAACCGGAAGAATAAGGGACTCGATACCCCGCTGCCCTCCTTGCATGCCGCCTTTATGGGAAGTCCGGGAACGGGGAAAACCACAGTGGCCCGTCTGTACGGCCAGATGCTGAAAGAACTGGGCCTGTTGAGCAAAGGTCACGTGGTCTGTGAAAAAAGAAGCACCCTGCTGGGGCAGAACTATTCCAGCGAGCAGGAAAAGACCTTGGCCGCGCTCGAAAAAGCCAGAGGAGGAGTGCTGTTCATCGATGAGGCTTATCTGCTTTATAAGCCCGAAGACCCCAAAGACCCCGGAAAGAACGTGCTGGAAACCCTGCTTACGGAGATGGGAAATGGCAACGATACGGACTGGGCCCTGCTGCTGGCCGGATATACGGAAGAAATGAACGGGCTCTTTACCCAGAATCCGGGCTTTGATTCCCGCATTCCCCGTCAGAACCGTTATGTCTTTGAAGATTATACGGTGGACGAGCTGATGCAGATAGCCGATTCCTATTGTGAGCAGAACCGGTACTTTTTGTCGCCGGGAGCTAGAAAGGCTTTGCGAAACAAGGTGCAGCGGGATTACCATCTGCGGGATAAAAGCTTTGGCAACGGGCGTTACATCAAGAGTTTGCTGACCGATGACGTCCTGCAGTCCATGTCAGTCCGCCTGAGAAGCATAAAGGAGCCGTCTCTGATACAGCTGATGACGATTACGCAGGAAGACATCCCTTCCTTGCGGGTGAAAGACTATACCCGCCCGATGAAGAAACTGCAGTCCATGGTAGGCCTTTCGCAGCTGAAGCAGAACATCGAGCGCCATCTTCAAATGGTGCGGATGCAGATGCTGAGAAATGAGCAGGGCATTCCGTCCGAGCTGCCTCCGCTGCATATGGCGTTTGTGGGAAATCCGGGGACGGGAAAGACTACGGTGGCCGACCTGATTGGTGAGGTGTATGCTTCATTGGGTATTCTGTCCGTGGGCCATGTGGTGCGGGTGGAACGGAAAGACCTGGTCGGTAGCCGGGTGGGAGAGACCGAGCAGAAAACCGCCGAAGTGCTGAAGCGTGCCAAAGGAAATGTGCTGTTTATCGACGAAGCCTATACGCTGTATGACGAGAGCAATCCGGCTGATTTCGGGCGCAGGGCCATCGAATCCCTGCTCACGGTACTTGCACGTGACCACATCGACATGCTGGTCGTGCTGGCCGGTTATCCCGAAGAAATGAAAGCCTTGTTCCGGATGAACCAGGGACTTGCCTCGCGCATTCCCTATGTGTTCCATTTCGAAGATTATACGGCAGACGAACTGCTGGAAATCGCACGGGGAGTGGCCGACAGGATGCATTATCATTTTACGCCTGCCGCACTGGCTTCCTTGCGTATGCTGATTGAAAGCAAGATGAAGGCGCATGGCGGTACGGACTGGGGAAACGCCCGGTTTGTGACCCGTTTGATTTCCAACATCGTGATTCCAAGGATGGGTGAACGCTTGCTCAAACTTTCGCCCGAGCGGCTGGCCGACAAGCAGACGTTGCTCACCATCCGCAAGTGCGACATCCCGCAACCGGACAATGAGGCTGCCGATGTGGCCGAGGAGTTCGATGAGGCGGCCATTGAACACGCATTGAAGCGGCTTGACGGCATGGTGGGGCTGAACCAGGTCAAGCAGAATGTGTATAACTTGGTGAAGGTGGCCCGCCATCTGCGGCAGACGGGGCGGTCGTATGCCGACTGCTGTTCGTTGCGATGGAACTTTGTCGGCCATACCGGCACGGGCAAGAGTACGGTGGCCGGAATCATCGGCGACCTGTTGAAAGCGATGCACATCCTGGAAGAAGGGCACTTGGTGGAAGTGAAGGTAGAAGAGTTCTACAACGCCTCGGAACATAAGGCCGATGAGATACTGAAGTCGGCCATGATACGCTCGCGCCAGGGACTGCTGTTCATCGATGGCGACGCATCCGTCTTTGCCCGTCCCAACTCCCGTTTCAATGGGGAAGAATTGCGCTTCAAGCTGAGTGCCCTGATGGCCGATTTGCCGGGCACGTATGCTCTGGTCATTGCCGAGCACGATTCCCGTACGCACCGGCTGACACAAAGTCTGCGGTCTACCGGACTGTCGGACTTCAATCATACGTATTATTTTGAGGACTACACTCCGGAGGAACTTTTCCAGATTTTAGGGCAGTGCCTCACCCGAAAACGACTGTCACTTTCTGCCGAGGCTGCCGCTCATCTGTCTGCCTATCTTCATAAACTATGTGTCCGCCGTGAGTTGGGTTACGCCAATGCGCGCACGATGAAACTGATAGCCGACTCCATTGCGGAGATTTGCTGGCAACGGGCCGGGACGAAGAAAACGCCTGAGAGCCGATGTGTGTTGCTGGAAGATGTACAGGGTTTTGTGTGGAAAGATTTTCCCGCAGAGCCGCGTATCGGGTTTAAATAGACTGGTGTACAGTCCGGATATGAGAGGATTTTCGTAAATTTTCATTTGCGAAAAAAGTGGAGATTGTCCGCAGAATTGTGTGCTGATATCCTATTGGGCCATACGCTTGTTTGTTATGCGCTGGTTTCATTTCACTATGAAAGAGTTTGAACAAATCTGTTCTCCTAAAAACGGTTAGTTGATTCTTGCAATTAAATGACGCTATATGAAAAATATGTTTTAGATACATACCTATGATTTTTCTTTTATTTTCAGTTGCCTACTATTGAAAGATATCCTACCTTGCAGTATTACTATCGAAAACATATAAAAATAATGATAACAGAATCTAAATCAATCGGTATTTTCATTGATGGGGGATATTTCTCAAAGATAAATGAGGCCCTATCCGATCAATTGTCTTTAAATATTAAAATCAAATCTTTGTTTGATTTTATTCGTGCGGAAATTGCGAATCGAAGTGGGTTAGAAATAGCCAATTGTTACATTACAGAAAGTCATTATTTCCGAGGACGTTATCGGTTGAATGATGCTAATAGTAAGCATTTGTTATTTTCTGAACGAAAGTTTGAAGATAGTCTTATAGAGAACGATGTGATTTTTCATTACAAACACCTACGAGAGGTACAGAGAGATGGGGATATTACGATTATTGAAAAGGGGATAGATGTATGGTTTGCACTGGAAGCTTATGAACTTTCCGTATATCGGGAGTTTGATTATGTAGTGCTGATTACGGGGGATGCTGACCATGAAATGCTGGTTAAAAAGTTAAAATCGCTGAAGATTCATGTAGTGTTGCTCACATGGAATTTATCAGAACAATCTTCTACTGCGCGGCTTTTACGCGAAGAGGCGTGTACGCATATTGAGATGAATGAAATGATTGCACAAGATAAAGAATTACTTGGCAAATTGTGTAGAAACGTGTAATTCTTTTTTTGACAAATATGTATTAGATGATTAAAAAAGAAAATGATGTTTAGAAAAACGCTTCATAGAATCTTTACAAAAATTTTCCGGCGGAGAGTTGGTCTTGACCGATGGCTGGTCCAAGGGAAATTGTCAACTGTATTTTTTATATTTTTGTTCGTGCTGTGTATACCTGTAATCGTATGTACGACACTATTTATAATGGAATGTTGTGGAATGTTTCACTCTTCTTTTCTAATGGACCGGGATGAACATAGCACGTTTTCCCTACCATGGGCCGTGTTATATCATTTTATTGATCCTGGTAGTCAGAATATGGCTTCACCAGGCAGCGGACGTTTCATCGCATTTTTTTTGGCTATCTCGGGAAGTATTTTCATGAACGGTTTTCTGATTTCATCCATTGTTGGTTGGTACGACCGTTTTGTCGATAAATGGAGGTGTGGATTGGCTCGTTACGATGAGACATTAAAGCGCAAACAATTTGTGGCTATTATCGGAGCACATGAGTCGGTCCCTAGTATCATTCGTCAGTCGTTGAAACGCTATGAAGCATTGGATTATGTAGTGGTACAGACTAATAAGAATGTGGAAGAACTGCGGAGTCGCCTACTTTCGTATCTGACAGCTGAAGAAGAACGGAAGGTAATAATTTATGCAGGTGATCGTACTTCGAAGGATGATATATTAGATTTACAATTACATCCTGCTCATGCGATTGAGGTTTTCATCATGGGAGATAGTATGGAAGATAATAATTATGAAAATAATCACGATGCCTTGAATCTGAATTGTCTGCACATTATAGCCGAACAGTTGAGAAATTTATTTAATTCGTCTCAGGCAAATGAAAAAAAGAAAAGTGGTCGTCTGCTTTGTCGTGTGATGTTTGAATACCAGACATCTTTCTCCATCTTTCAGTATTCTGATATAAGCAATGAAGTGAAAGATATTATTGATTTCAAGCCCATGAATTTTTATGAACTGTGGGCTCAACGTGTGTTCGTGAATACTCGCTTGCTGTTCGAGGAAAACTTTTCTGGCTATCTTCCATTGGAAGGCAGACAACCGGTACTTGTGGAATCAGAAGATACGGTGCATTTAGTTGTGGTAGGAATGTCCCGCATGGGGGTAGCTTTAGCTATTGAAGCAGCCCGTCTGGCCCATTATCCAAATTTTGTTCGTGACTCCAGGCTTAAATCGCGGATTACTTTTATCGATCAGCATTGTCATACCGAAATGAAATATTTCAAAGGGCGGTTCAAGGAACTTTTTGCTTTGTCTCGCTGGAGAGAGGTACGGGAAGATGAAGATATGCACAAATTGTATGAAGAAACGGATTGGAATCAGAAAGAGGCTTTATCTGACGAGTATTACCTGGGAGAGGATTTTATTGATGTAGAATGGGAATTTATTAGCCGGGGAATTGAGGATGACGATGTGCACCAGTATCTTCAGACAATGGCGCAAGATACACATAAGAGATTCACTGTAGCCATTTGCTTACCTAATGATAATCAGAGTGTGGCAGCGGCATTGTATTTACCCGAGGCGGTGTATGAGAATGCGGTGCAGGTATTGGTTTACCAATATCATAATTCTGCGGTAATAGACAGCATATCCATTCACAATCGGATGAACCAGTACTACAAGCAATTGAAGGCATTTGGTATGATGAAGGATGCATATGACGGTTGGCTGGTTGCTACCCAGGAGTATATTGCCACTGTGTTGAGCAAAAAATACGATGAAATGTATGAAAAAGTAGTAAAAGCACACGATATAGAGTCACCACGGGTTATTTCCACGAGAGGAAAGTCGCAGATAGCTAAATATTGGAGTAATGTCTATAGTGCTAACTCGATATGGACCAAACTTCGTAGTGTAGAATACCGGGGTGCCTCTGAAATGGATGAAGAACATGTTCATACATTGTCGATTACCGAGCATAACCGTTGGGTTGTAGAGCAGCTTTTGATGCGTTTCCGTTATTTGACCCTCGATGAGCAGAAGGAAGCAAGCCACAGCTTTGAGCGTAAAGAAGAATTAAAAGGATGTAAAATGGCGCATTTGGACATATGCTCCTACGATAGACTGCGCCAAATAGATCCTAAAGTGATTTATCTGGATGAAGGATTTATCAAAATATTGCCTGAAATTATATATTCAATCAATCATAAGAAGAACGTATGAATCAAGAAAATAATACAGATTATATTCCTGCACCGGTGGATTTAAGTAAGGTAGAGTTGCCAGAATCGCTTCATGAACTTACCGAACTTATAGCTGAAAATGTGCACGAGGTATGGGCACATTCACGCATGGCTCAAGGGTGGACTTACGGTGAAGTGCGCGATGATGCAGAAAAGAAACATCCTTGCCTTGTACCTTACAGCCAATTGTCGGAGGAGGAAAAGAATTATGACCGTCACACGGCCCTTGACACACTTAAATTAGTCATTAAGTTAGGGTATGATATTATATTGAGAAAATAAAACGATAGTTTACTAATAAATATTGTGTAAAATTTAAACTACAATTTTGATTATGAATATTATAGTATAAGAGATATGCCACCTTTCTCTGTACTGTTTTCGAAAATAAGGTGGTAGTTCCTTAATAGCATGTAATTATGGCAAAAGCTCGTGTGTTTATTAGCTATGCCCATGAAGATAAAGAATGGGTACTCGAAGGTCCGGGAAATATTCATTTAATTCCAAGAATTAAACGCCATGTAAATTCTGACGCAGAAATTTGGTTTGACGAGGGACTTGTTATAGGTGAAAAATGGGATGAAGAAATTTATAATCACATTAGTCAGTCACATATCGCTATTTTATTAATAAGCGAGAATTTTGTATCGTCAGATTATATTGTGAATAAAGAATTGGTTTGGATTAAGAAACAGGTAGAGGAAAACAATATGAAAATAGTTCCTTTACTTATTGGCAACATTACAGAAAAATCAAAACGAACAATTGATTGGATATATCAGAGACAGATACATCCTTCTGAGACTCAGCCTCTTTGCAATTATCTTAATGATAAAGCTCAATGGGATCACATGATTACAAGTGTATTAAATATCATTGATTCGAAGATTGACCAAGTGTTGGAGATGCTTTTGCTTAACGAAGTTCGCCCACCTGTAGCGGTATCAGGTGAACGAAATCAGTCTAGAGGTGTGGAGAATACAGATATCAAGGCTGTTGATAAAATAGCTGTAGTAAGTCAGGCTAGTACTAATTCTGCATTATATCAAGAGGCTGTGAATTTATATCGCAATCATAAATATCAGGAGGCATCCGATTTGCTTTTAAAATTGGCAGTAGCAAATCATGCAGAAGCCCAAAATCTGTTATGTGATATACTCTGTAATAAGGTAAGAACTTATCAATTATGGGGTGGTATTTTAGAAACATATTTGCCATACGCGGAGGATAATTTAGCTTTTGCACAAGTTATTGTGGGGAGGGTTTATTATCGAGGAAAACTTAAGGAACGTAACTACCAGAAGGCATTTGAGTGGTTTCAGAAAGCTGCAGAAAATGGTAATTCATACGGACTGTATTTATTGGGAAACATGTATGAAAATGGATCTTATGTAGAGCAGAATTATGAGACGGCCCTTTCTTGTTATAAAAGTTCGGCAGCTCAAAACAATATTATGGCGTTGGGAGAAATGGCGTATATGAAGGATAATGGATATGGACTGCCTATGGACAAAGAAGAAGCTGAAAAAATTTATCTTCAGTTGGCCGAAGAACGTGACGATGAATGGTCAATGATTAAGCTTTCATATATCGAGATGGAAAGAGGAAATCCAGAGAAAAGGCTTGAATGGATACAAAAGGCGTTAGATAAAAAATATATTGATGCTTATTTTGAGTTAGGCTTTTTTTATCAGTATGATGAAAAATATGAAGATCTGGAGAAAGCCCAGCAAGCTTATTATAAAGCAGCTCAAATGGGTAACCCCGATGGTATGAATGGCTTAGCTATGATTTATTATAATATGCCTGATAATAAGGGAGATGAGCAAGCTTTTCGATGGTTCTCTAAGTCGGCTGATTTTGGAGATAGTCTTGGCTTGTATTATTTAGCCTTGATGTATGAGTGCGGATTTGGCACAAATGTAGATAAGCATAAGGCTTGGGATTTATATCTAGCTTCTGCTGAACAACGCTTTTCACCAGCTTATTATAAGATCGCTCAATTGATAGAAAAAGGTGAAGCTCCAGCAGCATATTCTGGCAGAGAGATGGAGTTTTATATAAAAGCGGCAGAAAGAAATGATATAAATGCCATACACGATGTTATTAGATTAATCGAAGATGATTCAGAACGCCAAGAGGAGCATTTTACTTGGTGTATGAGAGGAGCGCAATTAAAGGATGGATTCTGTATATGCAGATTAGGAAAACTGTATTTCTATGGTCTTGGAGTTGAAATGGATGAGTTTAAGGCTATGGATTATTTTCGTAAGGCTGAAGCAATGCAAGTCCCTGAAGCATACTATTTTTTGGGGTTAGCTTATTATGAAGCAAAAGGAGTTGTTAGCCCCAATATACAGAAAGCTGAGGAATATTTTCAGAAAGCAGCAGAAGCAGGTTATGTGGATGCAATAAAAGCAATGGTAGAACTTTACATGCAGTCAGGGCAAGAAGATGGGTATGATAAAGCCAAGTCCTATCTTGATAAAATGGCCGAAGGAGCTTATGCAAATATGGCCTATGAAGGATTGATGCGCATCACTGTAGAGCAGATGACACCTGAAGATTATGCAAATTTGGAGGAAAGTGAATTGTATCAAAAAGCTCTTCATTATGAGGAAAAAGGAAAAGAAGCTGGTATGTCTCAATCTTTGAGTGAGGTCTTTTTAAAGAAAGGTATTGATTTATATAATATAGAGAAATATCAGTTGGCTATCAAACCTCTTTTGCAGGCAGCGCAAATGGGAGAATCTGATGCAGCAACTCGTTTGGGAGATATTTATTTCTATGGCAATGGAGTAGAGGTGGATTACGAGCTGGCTTATTATTGGTTTTCTAGTGCGGCACAGAAGGGAAATGCCTATGCACAATATTCTCTGGCTTTTATGTATATAAAAGGACTTTTTGTAGAAAAGGATGATTCTTTGGTAGTAAAATGGATGAAACTTGCTGCAGAAAATGGATATGTTGAAGCGCAGAAAAACATGGGTGAGTATTACTATTATGGTAGTTTTGGCTGTCCAAAAGACATGAAAGAAGCTGTAAGATGGTATGAAATGGGAGCAAAGAGCAATGAACCAACTTGTCTGTTTACTTTAGGATTTATTTATGAAGAAGGCAATGGAGTGCATAAAAATATATTGAAGGCAGCTTCATGGTATCAAAAGGGTGCTCGAGTTGGTATTTCCTCCTGCTTATATCATTTAGGAGAGTTGATTATAAAGAAAGAAATATCAGGAAAGGAAGAAGAAGGATTTAATTTAATACAACAAGCAGCTGAAAATGGCTATGCCTATGCACAGAATTATATAGGAAATGCGTATCGTTTTGGATGGTATGTAAAAGTGAATCCTGTAAGAGCAACTAACTGGTTTACAAAAGCAGCCGACCAGGAGCTTTCTGATGCAATGTGTAATTTAGGTGATATGTATTCATGTGAAGATGGGTTGACCATAGACTATGAAAAAGCATATTATTGGTATAAGAAATCTGCAGAACAGAAGAACTGTCGTGCCTTAACAGAATTAGGCGATTTATATTATTGCGGTAAAGGAGTAAAGCAGGATTATCAAAAAGCAATGGAATATTATGTAGAGGCTTGTAAGGGAGGATATGCCTATGCTTTTTATTCATTGGGATTTATGTATTTGAGAGGACAAGGTACCGCAGTAGATAGAGATAAAGCCCGAGAATATTTATGTCAGGCAGCAGCAATGGGAAATGAAAGTGCTTTTCAGTTACTTGATAAGATGGATACAGAACCCGAAGTTGTAGTGGAAGACGATCCTTTGGCGGTTCAAGCTTATCGGGAAGCTCGTCAGGCTTTGTCAGAAAAGAATGTAGATAAATATATTGACTTATTGCTTCAATCGGCTAATTTGGGATATATTCATGCAATGACAGATTTGGGAGATACTTATTTTGAAGGAGAAATAGTTCCTGAAAACTTCGAGAAAGCTTATGATTTTTATTTGAAGGCCTCACAGAAGGGGTCTGGCTATGGCTCTTATAGTTGTGGCTTCATTCTTAAAGTTGGTAATTCCGAAATTCCACGTGATGTAGAAAAAGGTATATCCTTCTTTGAATTGGCTCTTAATCAAGGGTACACAAATGCAACTAGAGATTTAGCACATTATTATTACTCTTTGGATACGGAAGAGGGAATCAGTAAGGCACTTGATTATTATTTACAATATTTGAAATATAATCCAGATAATGTGGAGGTCTTAATTCGTGTAGGGTTAATCTATGAAAGGGGGAAAGGAGTTCCTTATAATATAGAGTTAGCGCGTAAATATTATATAAAGGCTACAGAGAATGATACTACAGGAACTGCATATAATTATTTAGGTGGAACTTATATGGATGAAAGTGGAGAAAACGATCGAATAGCAGTTTCTTATTTTCAGAAAGCAGTAGAATTGGGGAATCCTAATGCTATGTTCCGGCTGTGGATTTGTATGAGTGAAGGAAGAGGAGGTTTACAGTCAGATATACAAAAGGAAGTAGATTTACTTAAGCAAGCAGCTGAAAAAAAAGAATATAAGGCAGCTTATAATTTAGGTCTTTTGTATGAAGACGGTTGCGATGGACTGCCACAGAATATTGAACTATCTATTAAGTATATTCAGTTGGCAGCAGATAATGGACTTCTAGCAGCAATAAATAAGTTAGGAGAATTGTATCTTTTCGGAGAAGTTGTACCTGTAAATTATAAAAAAGCGGTATCATATTTTTGGGCAGCATCGAAAGGAGGATATGGAAGAGCCTCATATTGGCTTGGAAGACTTCATACCGATGGTGTGGGAGGACTTGAAAAAGATACTCAGAAGGCAATATCATATTATGAACAAGCAATTGAGCAAGGATATGAGAATGCCGCGAAATGGCTCGAACAACTCCGTGAAAATCTTGTGGATGAAAATGTAAGTAAAGTTATAATTCCAAAAGAAAAGAGTGATGATGATATTTTTAAAGAGGCAGAACAGGCGTTGGAGAAAGCAGAGTATAAGAAAGCTTATGCTTATTTCTCATACTTAGCTGATAAAAATCACGTAGAGGCGTTTAATAAATTAGGGGATATGTATTTCTATGGACTGGGGGTAACGATAGATAAAATTCAATCCTTGGAATACTATAAACAAGCTGCTGCATTGAAGAGTCCGTATGGATATTTTAATATGGCATTTTTGTATTTAAATGGTCCTGAAGATATACAAGATATTAAGTTGGCCTTGAAATATTTTAAAGAGGCTGCCCAAATGGGATATACATATGCGTTGGGATTTATCGGGGATATTTATCAAGGAGGTCCTGAAGATATAATTGATTATTCTTCTGCGAGAAAATTTTATCAGAAAGGATTGGAGGCTGGAGAAATAAATGCAATAAAAGGAATGGCGCGTATTTATTTGCAGGGAAATGGAGTCCCCCAGAATAATGCGATGGCGACCTTCTATTTGCGTAAGGCAGCCGATAAAGGAGATGCTTGGTCTATGTATAATCTGGGAAGGTTATATTATTATGGAGAGAATGGAGTACCTAGAAATATGAATCTGGCACTTGATTATTTACAGAAAGCATACGAAGCAAGGTATCCACAGGCTTATAGCTTATTAGGACTAATGTATGAATTAGGTAATGGTACAGCTCCTAATATTGAATTGGCAAATAAATTGTATTATAAAGGATGTGAATTGGGAGATGCTAGTTCCATGCGATTTTTGGCTTTAAATTATTGTTCAGGGAATGGCGTTCCTAGAGATTATAAAAAAGCAAAGGAGTTATATGAACAAGCAATTCAATATGGCAATTTATCTGCATGCATTGATTTAGCGAAAATGTGGTTTTGGGGACTAGGTACTCAACAGAATTTTGAGGAAGCATATCAAATTATACGTCCATGTTTAGAGCGGAAATATGCTAGGGCATATTTGTTGATGGGAGAAGTTTATGAACATGGATTGGGTATAGAAAAAGACTTTGAAAAGGCAAGGTCCTACTATCAGGAAGCATTGGAGTTAGGGTGTGAAGATGCACAGGAAGCAATTGATAGATTAGACGCTATCAATATGGATTGAATAACAATGTATTGTGGAACAAATATATGTGTTATACCTGATAACTCAATGTTATATTGTTCGGAATAGCCTGCACTCAGGCTATTCCAAACAATTCAATCTCAAAAATCAGGGTGGAGCCGCCGGGGATGCCGGGCTGCGAGAACTTGCCGTATCCCATTTCCGACGGGATGTACACCTCCCATTTGTCGCCCACACACATCTGCTGCATGGCGATAATCCATCCCTCAATCAGGTCGCTCAGGCGGAAGGCTACGGGCGCACCGCTGCGGCTGCTGTCAAACTTCTTGCCGTTGATGGTCCATCCCGTGTAGTGCGCGGTGACGAT
>CALXSC010000120.1 GCA_944391025.1 uncultured Rickettsiales bacterium | reverse complement strand
CTAATCTCCAATAGTGTTTGCCTAGTGGTGTTAGTCTACATCCTGTACTATTCATTGCCGCAAAATACATATATTCCTCTTCTATCGGTTCTACTAAACCTATACTTTGTAATTGCTGAAGTTGCTTAAACTTATTTACATTATCTTTATCAGCATACGGTTTTACCAGTTTATGCTGTTCTTCTGGACAATTAGTAAATTCATAAGAAGGATCCAAGCTATGAATTTCATCTTCAGATGAGAATAAATTAGGCAACTCTCTGAAAATACTTAATGGAACTTTAGGCTCTACTTTTTTCAATGAAACAAAAGCTGACACATTTGTCTTAAAAACAGGCCTTTGTTCCCATTCACCAAAACTTCTATCAATATAGGCATATATACTACCTATTGTAATATTACCATTAAAGTCAGCCGCACCACCCTGTAAGGCACTACATAAAAGTTCTGTAAAAAGTCCATGTCCTCCTGCTTCCATAGCAGATTCATCTTCTCGGCAAGCAGTAAGTATAGATATTCCTTCCCCAAGAACACTTGTTGTATCTGTAATATCAAATTTTCCAATTTGTCCCGAATGGCAACAATCTAAAATAATAATTTTGTTTTTCACTTTAGATTGATGAACAATTTTCATGATATCATTCATTTGAATGCCTTTATAATAACTACCAGCATTCAAAACATCTTGAGGAGTAACAATCTCTGCTCCAGTAGCTCCTACGTACCCATGGCCAGAAAAGTATAGCAAAGCTACATCTGCATCATCGTGAAATAGCTCTATTATATTTTTCATTATTTCTTCTGATGTTTGCACATCCTCCAGTAGTTTTACGCCAAAATTTTTCTCTCCATTACCATGGCGATCAATTGCATCCTTCAAACAATGAATATCCTCAATACAACCACCCAGGCGCAATGTACCTGGGTAGTTGTTAATTCCAATTAATAAAGCTCTTCTCATTGGGAAATCTTATAATGCATATTGTTTTACGGCATCGGCAACAGACTTGGCATTCCAACCGACAATGGTGGTTGCAGCATCTTTTACAACAGAAGAAGTACGTTCAGCGCCCCACGGTTGAACAGCAATAATAGGCTTATTGTATTTCTGTGCAATCTCAATCTCTTTATTTATCCATTTACTATATGTTGAATAAACTCCTGCAAGAATTATTACACAACTACATCCTCTTACTTTTGCATCAATAGCGTCATACAGCTCTTTATCTGTACCATTAGTATGTACCGGATCATTCTTAGGAACAGAATGATTGTAAAAACTAACACCTTCTTGTCTTAAAAAGGACTCAACCTTATCGTAAGCTTCAGAGTAAGTCCACGAATGAGAAATAAAAATTCTATACATAACATCAATGTCAACTCTCTGGTCCTATCGCCAGGGTCTTAATTTCGAATTGACTCTGCAAATATATCATTTTATTATTTGGAAAGCAAATTTTCCGTGAAAAAAACTCGCTAAATAATAGCTTGAATCAGCGTTTATGCCTTTTCAGTGTATATTCCGTGGTTATTAGTCTCAAAAAAGAAAGAAAATCATCTGCAAAGTACATAAAAAAAGGCTCCATGTTGAAGCCCTTACTTTATATTATTTTTTTATAATATTAAAACACATCAAAGTCCCTTTTCAATATCATCTTTATATTTAAGAAACATTTCTATTTTCTTCATAAGTTCATCAATTTGAGGAGAAACTTCTTTCTCATAGGTTTTATAAAAACTGATTGTATTATGTAAATAATCTCTACGTCGAACACTAGTTGAGCCATATTCATCTTTTTCAAATAGTCGTACTGCATCCCTTCTTAAAAAATCGGCATTAAGTAACGAAAGATCGTGTGTAGCTACTATAAGTTGACAATTCTCGGCTATAGTTAAATACATTTTTAGAATAAAAGCAAGTGCTTTAGTATGTATACCATATTCTATTTCATCAATGCAAGTAGTTTTTTCACCTATAATTACATCATATAATACTACTAATAATCTAATAATATTTTTTGTACCCAAAGATTCTAATTCAAAATCTAATCCACTTTTACCTTCTTTTGTTGAATGAATAAATCGCAAATTCTTATGGGTAATAATTCCTGATGGATATTGCTCCATCATAGCCTTAATCACTATATCTGGTGCTCCGTTTGCTTTGAGTTCTGCAATATCTAAGCTAGCTTCTTCAATAACATAATCACAAATGTTTGTTCCAACATCGTCTAATAGCCGCAAAAGTAATTTCTTCAAAACTCTATCCTTTTCAGGATTTCCTGTTTGAAGTTTATCTGCCAAACTTTTATCCGACTTGTGAACCATACTTATACGGTTATCAAAATAATTAAAATTTTCGGATAGAATTACACTCTCTAAATTTAATGAACCAAAAGTTGAAAGCACACTAGCATTAGCAAGAGTATTTACTTCCAAATCATGCTGATCCGATTTAGACAAATCACAGGCATTACCAAAAATTATTATAACTTTATCTAATTCTTTATCATGATGTCTGTAAAATATACGAGAACTTCGTGATTGAATTAATTTAAGTTCTTCTTCTTCAATGCGTTCAGATGATATTTTTATACTATAATTGAAACAAACATTACCAATATAATATGTTAATGAAAGTTCTGTTGGTTGAGTTCTAGAATTTTTATCTAATAAAAAAGGTCGGTATTCTGGTTTATCAGATGGTTTTTGCGGTTTTGCCGTTGCAATCATTCGTAAATAGTTCAATGCTGAAAACATTTTTGATTTACCTGTTCCATTCAAACCTACGCATAAAAGCAAACGCAATATACGTTTACCATTTATTTCTTTATACCAAACAGGTGGCAAATCTTTTGATTTACTACCTTCTTTCTTTGAAGCCACAAATGATAATTCTGTGCTATCACGATAGCTTCTATAGTTTTTTACAATGAATGATTCTATCATAAACTTCAATTTGAATACAAAAATATATTAGTATCATCAAAACAACAAATATTCTAATAGTTATATTCTATTTCCCGTGAAAAAAACTCGTTTAATTGTTTTTTGTTTAGATTAATATATTGTAGACACATAAAATACTCTTCTTAATTAATAATGAAATCTTAATAATATTACGTTCAATCCAATAATCACTTAGTGATTATATTGGGACAATCTGGGAAATAGAGCCTTCTAAAGGTGGAGCAAAAGTACAAGCCATCTGCTTGTATTTCAAAATAAAGCGTTACCTTTGTCATATAATAGGAAATCGACTCCGCAAGACACTGCAAAATATTGCAAGCCTCCGGTGGAGCAATAGCGGGAGATTACTTCTTTAGCTAAAAGATACATCAAAGATATTCAGCCACTTATCGTTAGATTAC
>CALXSC010000119.1 GCA_944391025.1 uncultured Rickettsiales bacterium | reverse complement strand
CAATTTTAGCTTTTATGCAGGTGTATTCGGGATAGTTGGATGTGATATAATCATAAATGGCAGAATTACATAATATGGTGATATGAGAATAATTATGCTTTTTGAATCCTTTCAATATGCGTAATGCATAAACCGTAACTCCATCGTATATGCTTTTATTGCTTGATAAGTCAAAAAGAAGTTTCATGTTTTTTATCCTTGTTCTTTATTTCCTATAAAAGAAAGTAGTTTGTTTATTACACTTTCAGAGATATTGCTTAATGTTAATTTTCTGAACCTATGAGTTTCTTCCCAAATATTGCTTTGCGTGATATCAAATTTGTTCCTATTTTGATCAACAAGATGTGGTAGGAGAGCTTTAACTTTGATACCACATTGTGATATAAATTTCCAGTCATCAGCCTGGGTGTATGGTGGTTGTTTCGATGTTAGAATTTGTGCTGCTTGCGCATTAATTATATAGCTGTGAGCTAATGTGGCTCCATGTACATTTGCAAGTGTTATGTCGGGGGATACTTTTTTTGAATAAAAATAAGTATACGCTCCAGAAAGAAGTATAATAGTTGGTTCCTTTATACCTTTTATGTGCTTATCTAGTTGATAGATAATGTTTTGCACATCCCCCCCCTATGAATTCTATGTCATCTTCAAGTATCAAGGCGTAAGGGATTTTGTAAAAGATAAGTTTTTCATAGATAGAGTAGTGGCTTAAAGTACAACCTATTTCAGCTGGTGAGCACTCTCTTCCGTACCGTTTAAATGCTTTGATGTTATTAAATTTATGTTGCAGCTCGTTGGAGGGTTTCTCTTTTCCATTTACTGCGTTTATAAAGTTTAGATGAAAACATGGATAATTAGATAAAAGGGTACTGATGTATTCTTTTCTATCAGTATCTTTTTCTAGATTGATGATATAGGTTTCCATATAAAAGTAAATTATGAAAAATTGTTTTTGAAGTACTTATTATATAAACGAATAACTATGTATATTATTTTATGAGGGATTTTGCTGTTTAATAGTTGAAATAAAATTTTTTGCTTGAAACTTGTTATAGGTAGTTGGGATAAACTAATTTTATTTTGGAGATAAAGTAGAATAGAATTGTAATTTTTATTGTTTATACAGCCTAGCATGTTGATTATTTGGTAGATGGGGAAGTCAATTTGTATTTTCTTTAAATAATCACTTTTGACTAAATTACATTTCTTGTTTAATTGAAAAATACTGTCAATCAATTGGTCTATAACAAACATCAATTGTTTCGGTGAATGAGACTTAGTTGTTAAAGATTTGATATTTCGTTTCATGTAATGATATGAAACCATATCACTCAATTGAATTTTTTCAATATGTTGTAAATAGTTCCATACAAATAAGAGGTCTTCATATATTGATAATTTCGGAATAAAACGAATGTGGTAATTGTCTAAGATTTGTTTATTAAATAATTTAGCTACGGGGGCTCCATTATGTAAAATATTGAATTGAGCTATTTGATTATAATCATTTATAGAAATACAAATAGAGGGATATTTACATAAAGGGCTGTTTTTCTGGGGGGCATTTTCATAATCGAATAAAATGCCTTGATATATTAGAGTTTTTTTATCCGATAAGTACTTGGAAAAAGTGAGTAAAAAATCTTTTTCTACCCAGTCATCGCTATCAATAAAGCAAATCCAATCACTTTGTGCTTTGTCTATTCCGTAATTTCTTGCAACGCTGACACCTTCATTCTTTTTGTGAAAAGAAACGACTCTAGAGTCTGCTTGGGAATAAAAGTCACAAATTGCACCGGAACTATCGGTGCTTCCATCGTCAACTAAGATAAGTTCGAAATTACGAAAAGATTGTTGTAATATGCTGTCGATGCACGTTCTCAGATAACGTTCTATGTTATAGACCGGAATGATAATTGATATTAAAGGAGTATTCATTTTCTTAGTTTAGCTGTCAACTTATTCATTACTAAGTTTCGTTCTTTCTCTGTACATCCCAATATATAGATGCCGGATGTTACACTGATTACACATACAACTCCTACGATAAAAAAGGTAAGAGTATTTTGTGGAATATAATTGTATAATAAAACGGGAACAATAGGGGAAATAATAATCACTTTGCCAATAGGTTTTATTACTTCTTGAATATACATTTTTATGTCCATCCTTATCATGGGTAGTACGATGCGAATGCGGGCATATTGGGTGCATAGCTCAATGCATATATGAACAATGAAGACACTTTCTGGAGGAATGCTGAACAACTTCAACAGAAGGTAGGCTATCGGAACAATCATGAGCAACATACATCCTTCTATTATTTGGAATTTCTTTATTCTTCCTGTGGCATGTACTGAAGTGATTACAGGGTTGGCTAGACAAAACAGAATACTGGTAATCAGGATGAGACGGAGAAAACTGCTGGTGTGTGCCGGATATTCTCCCAGCCACCATTTTAAAACCAGATCTATTTCCAGTGCCAGAGGAAGGCAGATGAAAATCATCAGAAAAACGGAAAATTTTGAGCTAGCAACTAATAACTGGTGCATCCGTTTATAGTCTTCTTGCGCATAGCTTTTGGTCAGTTGTGGGTTGACTGCGGTCTGAAAATTGACACTGAAGTTGTTTACGATGTTTTGCACTTGCACCGCGATGCCACGTGCTGCATTAACAGCTGGGTTGAAGAATATATTTAGCAGAATATTCAAACCCTGCGTGTATCCGAATGCGGCCAAATTGCCATTCATTGTCCATCCGGCATAGTAGAAAATCTCCTTAAACAGAGATTTGTCTATCTTGAGCCAGGAGAGTCTTGTTTCTTTAAATTTGTGGGAACAATAGAGGATGTATACGATAAAGTCAAAAAACTGTATGCACAGAATGAACAGCGCATACAAAATCAGTTTGTCATACGGGGAAATCATCAAAAGGAACACGGCGGCAAGTTTTAGTATGGCGTCTCCTATGGTTAGGTAGGCAAATGCCGACATCTTTTCATGAGCGATGATGGCGGCATTGTAAGGCATGCTGACAAAACTTCCCATTACGGTAAAGATGGAAAACTGATATACCCAAAAGGCGGCAGTCTCTCTTCCTTCCGGAATGTTCAGTTGCGTGGTGACGAACCATAGTCCGATGGTCTCTCCAATTATTAATACGATTAAGGCAAATAGTATATGAATGGATATGATGTTTCCGAATATTCTCTTGAGATTGTCCATGTCGCCCTTGCCTAAGGCAAAGGTTATGAAACGGGAGGATGCTCCGGCAAGTGATCCGGTCAAGAAGCCTAGAAATGAAATTACACCTCCTACTACATTGTTAATACCGAAATCTTCTACGCCGAGTGTCTGTAAAACGATACGTGAGGTGTATAAACTAATTAGTACGAGAAATAGCATCCGTACATATAGCAAGATTGTATTTTTAACGATACGTTTGTTGGATGATTCTGGCATCTTTCGTAAACTTCCAATTTTAGGGTAGCCCCTTTTAGACGGGTGCCTGCAGGCACCCGTCTAAAAAAGAATTCACAAATTTAACGATTATTATTTGCATATTGTCATGGGAAGAAGGTTTTCGTAATCCGTTCTTCCCTTTTTTAATTCTCTGAGCAGTTTGCAGAAGTAATCCCTGAAGGAGACTCCTGCCTGTTTGCAGGTTTCTATAAAGGTATTATAGATTGCGGAGTTCTGTATTCCTTTCACACTTCCGAAGAACAGACTGTTCTTTCGTTGGACAGTGGTTGGTCTTATCGCTCTTTCCGCCGCCATATTGTCTATTGAGTATTCTCCGTCATTTCTGTAGGCGAAGATCTGATTCCAGAAGTTCTTCAGATAGTTAAGGGCCTTGCTCATAAGTTCGCTTCGGTT
>CALXSC010000118.1 GCA_944391025.1 uncultured Rickettsiales bacterium | reverse complement strand
GCATTACGCATATTGAAAGGATTCAAAAAGCATAATTATTCTCATATCACCATATTATGTAATTCTGCCATTTATGATTATATCACATCCAACTATCCCGAATACACCTGCATAAAAGCTAAAATTGACAACAATAATGGTTCACTCATCAAAAACGGGTGGAAATGGTATAAGCAAGTAAAAAACATAGATTGTGATGTTATCTTTTCTCCGAATCCTTATCTTACATATTTCACTACAAAGAAAATTATCCAAACCATTCACGATCTGCAACCATTAAAAATCTATTCCGGAAGAACATTATTGGCGTTTCGTATCTTTCTACCGCTCATATTGCTCAGAAGCCACCGAATCATAACAATTACTGATTTCGTAAAAAAAGAGATAAAACGGATTTATCCTTTTATTCCTGACCGGAAACTTCACACCATATCCAACTGTGTAATAGTAGACCCTACAAGATACCCTTCTTCTCCACTTCCCGAAAGATACCTACTATATGTCAGCACCTTATGGGAGTATAAGAATATTTTCACCTTATTACAGGCTATCAATATTTTAAAGACAAAAATTCCACACAAACTGGTTATCATCGGAAAGCCTATGGATGATTACTGGGAAAAAACTTGTGTACCTTACATTAAGGAGCATCAATTGGAACCGCACATCTTACATTTCAGCAAACCTATCGATGACCAGCTGCTTGCACAATATTACCAGTTTGCCGATCTTTTTATACACCCTTCCTTATTGGAAGGATTCGGCTACCCTCCCATTGAAGCAGCTATTCATAAAACCCCAGTCCTGACAACAAAAGAGACGGCATTGTACGAAAGCACTATGGGGATATTGAATTATTATGAGCCCGCTACAGACTCACAGGCATTAGCAAAAAAAATACAGGAGCTACTCGCCAATCCTCCCTCAAATGAAGAATTGAATCAGATTGCAGAGAGACTACGGAACCAATATGACTATTATAAGCAAGCAGAAAAAGTATACCAGTTCATAACACAAAACTAACCTATTCACATGAAAAGAGTTCTCATAGACATGACCCATATAACCCCAGATAAGTTATATGCCAGTTTATCTATCTATATATTCCGGATATTGGATGCCATTCCCGTTACTGAAAGAAAAAACTTCGTTCTACTTGTTCCATCTGAACTGGAAGATTTCACTCAGCAACGATACCCGGACTATTCCTATATTCTTTTTCCTGCAAGCCGAAAACACGTTTCCAACAATAAGTTGATTAGAATAACACGACAGATACAAGTATACAAAAAGATAGTAAACTCATCCAATTGTGATATTCTTTTTATTGCCAACGACTTATACCCCTACACCTACATAAAAACAAACCTGAAGAAAATAGTAGTTATACACGACCTTAAAGTTATCAAAGAAAGTCCTCGGTCGCTGGTAGAAAAAATTACCCGATTCGCTAATTTCCATTTCTACAAAAACTTCATGAAGCACGCTGAAATAATCGTGGCTATTTCAAACTACACCAAACAAGATATATTAAAACTTTATCCTACTATTCAACCCAGTAAAATAAAGGTAATTTATAATAGTGTTCTGCTGGCAAAAGATTCCATATCTCCGTTCCGCACATCTGTGCCACCAAATTATCTTTTATATGTCAATACATTACAGCCACACAAAAACATCATTACGCTTTTGAAGGCATTCAATCTTATAAAAGAAAAAATAAATCATCAGATTGTTATCGTAGGAAAAGAAACATCATATTGGAAAGAAAAAATCGTCCCCTACATTCAAGAAAACCAACTGGAACAACGCATCATCCATTTGCAGAATCTCAGTGAAGAAGCTTTAAAATATTTATATGAGCATGCACAATTATTCATCAGTCCATCTTTAAGAGAAGGATTCGGCTACACTCCTATCGAGGCCGCCATTTGCAAATGTCCTGTCATCTGTTCCAGATGTGAAGCATTGCCTGATACAACTCAAAACAAACTGATATATTATCATCCACCTCAAGATACAAAAGCACTGGGTGATACCATTATGCATACCCTACAAAACCCTCCTTCTAGCCGGCAATTAAACCAAATATCTGCCGATTACACGAATGCCTATTCATGTAGTAAGCAAGTGCAAGATTTCATGTACCTGTTTCAGAAGTGCTAACATTCTACATCATGCTTATATATATTGGTATATATATACTTATTTTACTCTTTCTGATTGCAGACTTCTCTTTAGAAAACCAAAAAAACAAAGTGCTCAATATTCTCGCTATCATCATGGTTTTGTTTATTGGGCTAAGAGGAGACAGCGGAGCTGACTCCCCTGTCTATATTGATTTTTTTAATTATAATACAGATACTATCTGGAACTGGAAAGGAGTAGAAAAAGGATATGCGGAATATGGATTTTATTATCTATCCGTCATTCTAAAAAGTATATGGAACAACATTGATTTTTATTTTACCTCTATTTCCGCTTTGACCATTTTCTTTCTGATAAGGTCGCTAAAGGAATTTTCTATCTACCCCATCCTTGGCTTCTGTGTGTACTATTCCAGGTTTCTGATTATCAGAGATATGAACCAGATAAGGCAAGCGCTGGCCATGGTAGTCATCATCTACGCTTTCAAACTTCTACTCAGCCATAAGAAAAAAGCCTTTGCATGTGTCATCCTTTGCATGACTTTCATACATTACAGTTCCATCATTGTCCTCCCATTCATCTGGTTATATGATAAACGTCCTCATTTAAAACAAACTATAGCAATCTTAGGTATCAGTTTGGTAGCAGGCCTTATAGGTAGCATTGTGTTTAAGAAAATACTTATAGCTACGGGATATATTGTATTCCTTCGGTATATAGATACTGCAAATCTCGGCCTCTTGAACCCTGTATTAATCTTCCAATTAGGCATTTGTTTCCTATTTTGCTACTTTGAACCAATTTTAAAAGACAGACAGAAAGGATATTACATAATACGTAACGCTTATTTATATTCCACGGTATTGTTGTTGCTTACCTGTAACATGGGAGAAATAGGCGGACGACTGGCTACCATATTTGCTACATGTGAGATTTTTATTCTGCCAGCTCTATCCACCACCATCCGACCTTATCTGGGCGGATACATTGCCTATTTATTATTGGCCGTTCTACTATTCAGCATGAACTACTTTAAGTTACTGCAAGCCGTTTCTTCATGGGAATATTTCTCATAAAATCCCTTTTTCATGAAAATAGCATACATTATCCCTAAACCCTCCAATACAGGCCCTATACTTGTAGTCCTTGAACTTGTCAAAGAAATGTCAAGACACGGACACAATTGCACAGTATATCACTTTGACAAGGGAGATGAAATTATCTTTCCATGTCAAACCCAACAAATTTCTTTTTTTCAAAAAATAAATTTTGATCATTTTGACGTTATACATACCCATGGTTTACGCCCGGACTGCTACATTTTTCTGCATAAACCACTGAAAAGCAAGACCCTTTTCATCACAACATTACACAACTATATCATTCCTGATTTCTCATATCAATATAATAAATTTATTGCTTATACCATAGGTAATTTATGGATGCTGGGCATAAGAAGACATGACAAAATTGTCACTTTGAGTAAAGATGCTATGAAATATTACCAGCGTAGACTCCCCCTACAGAAACTTACTTATGCGTATAACACACGAAGCCTTCCTCAGTCTGAGTCAATTGACGAACAAACTCGACAGAAGATTCTGCAATTCAAGAAAGATTCTTTTATATTAGGAGTTAATGCTGCCCTTACAGACAGAAAAGGAATAGACCAAATAATCAAAGCCTTAAAAAAATTAGCAAATTACAAACTGATTATTATCGGAGACGGTAAAAGCAAGATTCCTTTAGAAAACCTGTCCGTCACCGAACAGGTTTCAGAAAGAGTGCTATTTCTCGGATACAAAAAAGATGCTTATAGATTCTTACCTTTTTATGATTTGTTCATTCTCCCAAGCAGAAATGAAGGCTTTGGACTTACGTTACTCGAATCGGCCCTATACAAAAAAAATGTAGTTTGCTCCCGCATTCCCATTTTTGAAGAATTATGTCCTCAAGGAGAAGTAACTTTTTTTGAACTGGAAAACATCTCCTCTTTAGTCAAAGCCATTCAAACGGCCAGTCAAAGTCCTGATTTAGGGAACAAGCTGTATCAACGATATATCCAATCTTTTTCGCCCAACGTTTTTTATAAAAGATACAATCAAATATACAACAGTAAGCTTCCAAAATTGGCGTATTGACTAGCATGTCTCTTTCGCATACCTTCGTGCTAAACTTAAAACTCGAAAGATTATGTTTAGCGAAAAAGATTTTGAAAGACTGTGGTTCATCTACAAAACCGAGGGTGAGCCCAATGGAGTTTCCATCAACTCGTTCTGCATTGGCAACAATATTCCATACACGGCATTCTATGACTGGTTCAAGAAGACACAGAAAAAGGTTGTATCTGTAGAAGTTGAAGGAATTC
>CALXSC010000117.1 GCA_944391025.1 uncultured Rickettsiales bacterium | reverse complement strand
CTATCAACGTTGAAAAGCTATTGAAAGAGAATAATGCAGATAAATATATTATTAACAATGGTAATAAGATTCTGCATCGAGGTAATTATGGAATTATATACTTGGACTATGAGAAAAATAAAAACTTTAACTTTAAGACATCAGCAGAAACAGAGTGTTATGGAAACTTTTTCATAGCCAACAACAACTTTACTTTTATAAATTACTTTTCTGATTTTTCAATTATAAAAAGAAATCCAGATGATGACAATTCAATCATTCTAAATTGGATTGATGATGGAAAAAAAATATTCAAGCAGTAATAATACCCAAAACATTAACTTATGAAAGCAACAAAATTTACCGTTTGTCAGTTAATCATAATGACATTATTACTTACACCAAGCTGTAAGGATGCGTATGATGACTCCGAATTGACAGGAAGAGTAGAAAATCTGGAAAATCGAGTACAGAAATTGGAGGAACAAATGAATTCGAATATCAGTTCCTTACAGGCTATTTTAGAGGCCTTAAATAACAATGATTACGTCACAAAGGTAGTACCTATTACAAATGGAAAAAAGGAGATAGGATATACTATACACTTTTCAAAAGGTACTTCTATCAATATTTATCATGGACAAGATGGTCAGAACGGTCAAGACGGATATACTCCACAAATCGGAGTTAAGCTGGATATTGATGGAATATACTACTGGACTCTTGACGGTGAGTGGATGATAGATGAGAGTGGAAACAAGATTAAGGCTCAAGGCCTTGATGGACAGGACGGTGAAGATGGACAGGACGGACAGGATGGTGCTCCTGGAGAGAATGGACAAGATGGTCAGGACGGTATTACGCCTCAGTTTAAGATTGAAGATGACTATTGGTGGGTATCATATAATAATGGTGCAAGCTGGGAAAAACTTGGACAGGCAACAGTAGCAGGAGAAGATGCTATGAATATTTTTCAATCTGTAACAGTTAAAGACTCAGAAGTAGAATTTGTACTTAGTGATGGAACTACATTTGTAATTCCACTGAAGTTAAATATAGAAATAAGTTATAGTATTGAAAATGGGGAAATTGGGATCTCTGAGGGGCATGCTGTATATGTAGATTACAGGTTGAGTAACGCTAACGAAAAAGCTGTTGTTACTGCATCATCAGACGGAAATTTCATTACTAAAGTTATTCCAGAAGATGTTAATGGCGGAAAAATATCTATCATAAGTGCCAATGGAGCTACAGAAGGATATATTAATGTGATGGTTAGTGATGGTAATGGATATACATTTATTAATGTTATTAATATATTTGAGAACCGTATAGAGTTTTCTGAAGACTTGGAATATATTTTAAATAGTAATGGAGGAGATATAATTATTCCTTTCTCAATAAATACATCTTATATGACTAAGATAGTGGATGATGCTTCATGGGTTAGTATAAATCCTCAATCAAGGGCAAATATGCATGATGAGACACTAAATATTAGTGTAGAACCAAATACATCCAGTAGTGAACGAATAGCTAAGATTCATCTATATAATCCTTCTAATGAGGAAGATATCTTTGCGGAAATAAGTATAATTCAGAGTGGGTATAACAAGGATGATCAGGATAAACAGGCTATGATACTAACAGCCAATGTTGATTCTAAGTATAAATATACTGTACATCTGCCTCAAATCATAGGATCAAACATAACTATAGATTGGGGGGATGGTACACAAGAAAACTATGAAACAACAGGATACTTTACTCACCAATATTCTGTTGATCAATCAACAGAATATGATATAAAGATCACTGGTGATATAAAAGGCTTAAATTCAGAAAAATTAACAAATTATGTGATAATAGGAATTAAACAATGGGGTACATCAAAGCTAGAAAGCATGGAAGATGCTTTCTATCGACAACCACTGAGGACTATTGCAAATGACGAATCCGGAGCACTGCAATATGTAACTAGTTTTGAATCTACATTCAGTAAGTGCCCATACGTAACATCTATACCAGATGGGCTGTTTGAGAATTGTATCAAAGTAACTAGTTTTTATAATACATTCAATGAATGCTCTTCCTTAACATCTATACCACCGAGATTGTTTGATAAATGTACTAAAGTAACTAGTTTTGGATATGCATTCTACGGCTGCTCATCCTTAACATCTATACCAGAGGGATTGTTTGATAATTGTACTGAAGTAACTAGTTTTGGAGCTACATTCAGTGGTTGTACATCCTTAACATCTATACCAAAGGGGCTGTTTGAGAATTGTATCAAAGTAACTAGTTTTTATGATACATTCAATGAATGCTCTTCCTTAAAATCTATACCAGATGGGCTGTTTGAAAACTGTACTGAGGTAACTAATTTTTATGGTACATTTGATAAATGTTCATCCTTAACATCTATACCACCGAGATTGTTTGAAAACTGTACTAAAGTAACTAATTTTAGTTATACATTCTGGAGATGCTCTTCCTTAACATTTATACCACACGGATTGTTCGATAGCTGTACTGAAGTAACTAATTTTGAAGTTGCATTCAGTAATTGCCCATACTTAACATCTATACCAGAGGGGCTGTTTGATAAATGTACTAAAGTAACTGATTTTAATTATACATTCCAAGGCTGCTCATCCTTAAGATCTATACCAGAGGGATTGTTTGATAACTGTACTGAAATAACTGATTTTACGAACACATTCTACGGCTGCTCATCCTTAACATCTATACCAAAGGGGCTGTTTGATAAATGTACTAAAGTAAATAATTTTGATTATACATTCTATGGATGTACCAAACTAAGTGGAGAATCACCGTATACAGTCATAGATGGTGTAAAATATCATTTATATGAGAGATATTTAAAAACAGACCATTTTAGAACTCCTAGTATGACTTCTTGTTTTATGGGTTGTACCGGGTTATCAGATTATAGTAATATACCAAGCTATTGTAAATAATAGTAATTCTCAATAAATAATCTGTTATATAAATATCAGCTTATACAAATTACGATAATAGAAGAAACTGAATTTTAAGCTTATAAAATTATGGGAAATATAAAAGAAAGGATGGTTGCTGATACCAAAGAGAAAGGGCAAATCCGATATGCTAGATATAAATACGTTTTAGATCAATATAAGAAAGCCATGGAAAATGGATTCTATCTTGAAGCAGTAACTCTTATGGAAAGTATTATATCTGACCGCTTGGAAAGTAGAGCAGCCTACCTCGAAA
>CALXSC010000116.1 GCA_944391025.1 uncultured Rickettsiales bacterium | reverse complement strand
CACAGCCTTAGCCATCACTCCGGGAGTATCGCCCAGCCATCGACCATCAATCTGTACATTGAAAGTATAGAATTTACCGTGCAAATCCTCATTAACAGTAACAATCCACTGCCCTCCATCCTTTTTTTTTTTTTTTTCAGACTTTAGAGGTAAACTATCCAATCCATCATCGTAGATATAAACCTTAACAGAATCTGCAGTTGGAGCCCAAAGCATAAAATTAGTAGATTGTGGAGTATATTCCATTTCCTCCCACTCCGTAGAGAATGAAGGATAATCAGCATAAGACTGATATTTAGAAGGATTTCCACAACCGATTGCAGCTACCATAACAGGGAATGTTAGTATATGTTTTATATTCATCATTTTGATTTTAAGCTTGTTATACCAAGCATATCAAAGGTAAGAAATTTACCTTTGATATGCAATTATTATTAATTATTAGTAGGTACGAAATTAGTATAGATTTTAAAGCTGTGTCCACCATCAACAACAACATTTTCACCACCGATGTTTGGGCTTTCCGTTTTTCCGGTTATGACATCATAGTATAACGGCCATCCTTGTGGTACTTGTTGATATTGCGGTTCTGCTGTATCTGCAAAGAAACCTATGACAACCATCTTTTTCCCGTTGTATGTCTCAATTTCAAGTCTTCTTCCACCTGTCCAGCTACCTTCATTTATATTATTCACCTTTATTATAGCTTTTTCATCAAACAACTCCGGATTATTTTTACGCAGATTCAATATCCTTGAATAGGCATTGTATAGAGATTTACGGGCCGGATTGTTGAAGTACGTCCAGTCAATAGGTTTTTCATCGGTCTTGCCTTCTTCTTTTTCTTCATCAGTATCTCCCGAATAGTTTAACAACGCAGTATCAAAACCGAGTTCACCACCTTGCCATATCATTTTAGGCCCCGGAACAGTAAATGTGAAAGCCGCAAGGGCAGCCATGCTGTTCATTCTCACCTGTATGTCATCTCTTACAATATCAGTACCCCATTCTTTGGCCTTGAATGCGGCGCGCTCTTCATCGTGGCTTTCAATATAGCATACCCATCCGCCTTTTGTCGCATCATAACTTCCTTTCCTGAACATACCTTCAAATCCACTTCCTGATTGTATCCCCATTCCTGCCTGATAATACGAGTCATTAACTCTGTTCCAACACATCATACCCTTATTAGCCAGTTCGTTTTCTTCGGATGCTTCACACCAATGTTCACATATCATTATGGCATCCTTACGTTTGGCTTTGATTGTACTGTAATAATCGGTTAATATATCTATACGTTGACTATTATATTTACTATCATCACCTTGGCTATCCTGTGTAAACCCTTTTGTCAAGTCAAAGCGGAAACCGTCAACATGATACTCGTCCATCAGAAATTCCAAATTTCTCTTTATAAATGTTCTGACGAGTTCTGATTCATGATTGAAGTCATGGAAAACACTCTGTGAATGCGGAGCATCGACATTAAACCATGGGTTATTGGCGGCAGTCTTGTTGTCATCACTGTTCCAATACAAGCGTGCGAACGGATGTGCTCCTGTGGCATGATTATAAACCACATCGAATATAACAGCCATATTGCGTTTATGACATTCGTCAATGAACTTCTTGTACATGTCTTTTGTTCCATAAGCCTTATCCATAGCAAAATAGAAACAAGGATTGTATCCCCAGCTGCTATTGCCATCAAATTCCTGAACAGGCAAAAGCTCTATAGCCGTAACTCCAAGCTCGCTGAGATAGTCAAGTTTCTGAATAGCTCCGTTAAGGTCTTTTGTCTCAGAGAAATCACGCAACAGCAACTCATATATCACCAGGCTGTTCTTGTTCTTTATTCTGTAGCCATCGTATTTCCACGGATACTCATCTTTGTTTATCTTGAATGTAGAAACCACTCCAGCTCCCTTTGATGGATATACCATTTGAGAAGAAGGATATGTAGATTCAGGGATATACGGGTCGCTGCCGGCATCAAGAATCTTTTCTGTATATGGGTCGGGAAGTCTTAATTCAAAATCTTTTTTTCCTTCTTCCTTAGTCCTTATGCCCAAATAATACTGGAACGCATATTCCTTATTCGAGTTAAGCCCATTGAGGATTATCCACCAACAACCAGCATCTTTATCATAGTACATCTGCGATGTTTCATCATTGGCGCGTTTCCAGTTATTGAAATCTCCCATCACATATGCATAATCATAAACACGATTGCCGGTATTATCCTTTTCGTATAATACGAGTGCCACTGTACTATTGTCTATTATGTTTATTCCGTGCTGAAGTCCTGCAGGCATGTTTTCAATTTCCGGTTCAGCAGGAATAAAACCAACATATTTATTATCAATTACGTCCTCAAAATGGTCGGCCGGTTCACCTTTTTCTCCATCTGAAGTACGGATAATGAGTCCCAACTGTTCTACAGGAGTAGAACCACTACCAAACCAATCTCTTATACTCGGACCAAGAGTTATTTTCCAGACATTCTCCTTCACGAGTTTCATTTTACATTTCTCCGTATCCTCGTCCCATCCTGCAGGAACATACATCCATGTACCTTCAGATATGACACCGGCATGGAGATAACAATCTTTATCGTATCCCAACAAAGGAGAATCATCTTCACCATCATCTGTTTCAACTTTCAATCCGTTGGCATTAAAGTAGATATCAAGCGGCTGGTCTGCATCAGGAAGGTTGCCGCTTTGGTCTTTAGGATTAAGATTAAATCCAGGTTCCAGAAGACTGACATCAATGTCATCTTCTACCACTGTTGAGTTACCTTCGTCCTCAATAGGAAGGAGTTCAGGTATCTGCTCATCACTGCAAGAGTATAAATACGGCAATGACAAAAGCAGAGAGAATATATATATAAAAGTCTTTTTCATAAGATTATTGTTTCATTAATAGATTATTTTTTTATCACAACAACATATTGTACAGGCTTGTTAAAATACCATCTTATATCGTACTTGCCACCTTCACTAACAATAAATTTGTTGTTTTTGCTTTTTTCGAAATGTCCCTCTACATCCGTTGGACGGATTTCAAAACCATTCATGAATGACTTGATAACCCATTCTTCACCGGCTTTCAACTCAATATCAGAATGTGGATGAGCATACCATTCGTTGTTATTATCTCTATAAATATCCATCTCATCACCGTATGATGAATAATCATTGAAGTCGCCGATAACTTTCCATCTTTTTTCCTCATTCTCCATTTTTAGCTTTCCTGTAGTAGGAGAGAACGTTACGAGATAACTTGTATTGCCGTTTGAACCATACGATGTGACATTGTTGTCATAGCCTCCAAGTGTCATTATCCCTTCATTGATTGGTGTTCCCCACCATGAATTCCCCTGATTAATCTTCCAACCATTTGTCAAATCATAAGCCATTATCTGAGCTTTATAACTACCGTCTTCTTGTTTATACAACTTTTGTGCATAATCAGTTCTCCAATCATCCGTACCATCATTTACACACTGATAATATCCTCCGATAAAGTATATTGATTCTGTATTATCCTGTACTTCAGTATATGTGAATTGTACTTGCAGAACCGAGGATAATGAGTTTATAACTATATTGTCATAATAAGCCTTTACCCTAAAGTATAATGTTATTGGTGATGATAATGAGACCTCAGGCAAAACTATTTGCTGGTACTTCACAGCTTTATTTAACACATCAGACAAGATGTCAAACTTTGCCTCTGCGATATCTGAAGCTATAACACTTCTTTGTGAGAATTCCGGATTAAGTGACATTTCCAACTGATATTTTGCTCCTGTCAACGGTGTCCATGAGAACGAATGGATATCATTGTTATAAGTATAGTCCAATTCAATATCCTCAGATTTCGCCATAACATTTATAGTAATCGTTTCAGACTGAAACTCTACAGGATAATTGTTCTTTGTAGCATTGATAGATAATTCAATTTCTGTTCCGTTTCCACTTACAGACATATCGTATTTTTCCAACAGACTTAAAACAGCTGTATTCAGTTCTTTGTAAGTTATGTCAATATTACTCTGATTTTTAACTGTTGCGACAGTCGTTTTCTTCAATATACTGTATCCTTCAACCTCCGATTTCATATTTATAACAACATTATAAGTAATTCCGGCATTATCGCCAAGGTATGCAGGTGTCCATGCAAGCGACAAAGCAATGGCATTAACATCAGTTGCATTAAGATTGATATCCTCTATTTCTGTTGAAGTAATAACCGGAGCCTTATAGCCTGTTGACTCATTGTCATAAGGAGTTACCAATGAAGAGACAATATTTGAAACCAAAGGCGATTTAGAGTCTGATATAGAAGAAGAAACTCTAAATTGCAAATTTGTTGGTCCCAATGTATAATTTCCATTTTCATCGGCATAATTCTTTAATAAAGCTATTATCTGATCATTCAGTTCTTTATTTGTCAAACTCACTTCACTTCCTTTTCCGGCATTGGAATATAGCGTAATCTTATTATTGCCAAAATTATTCTCTGAAGCAATATCCATTTCCAAATTATTTGTTATTGCCGCATTATACCCTACATTAGCTTGCTCCCATTTAAAAGATAGTGCTACTTCTTCAGGCTTAAGGTTGTCGATTATGATATTTTCTGTAATATTTTCCAAAACGGCAGGCTTTGCCTGACTTTCGGAATAGTATGACTTTTCCAAATCGCTTTCACAAGATTGCAGCAATATCAATCCTGTAAATAATGCCAAACTATTATATATATGTTTCATATGTCCTTAATTTATAATTATTAATATCCCTCATTCTGATGTAAATTACCATTTACACTAATATCACTTACTGGAATTGGGAACAAATTGTATTTATCGTCAACACCTACTCCTGATATTACACCGCCTTTTTCAGCCCAGGTATAAGAATTCGAAGTAAACAATCCAAAACGTATAAGGTCTGTACGTCTGGTTGCTTCCCAATAAAGTTCACGACAACGTTCGTTAAGAATATTTCCGTATGCTACGCTGGCTGTTGAGGCACTGACAGAAGTATTTTCAGTTAACCAACTTTC
>CALXSC010000115.1 GCA_944391025.1 uncultured Rickettsiales bacterium | reverse complement strand
CCTATCATCACCTTAAATTCTCCAGGTTCAACTACTCTTTCGTGGTTTGCATTGATTAGAATCAAATCATCCGGCACGAGAGAAAAGTGTACGGTACGGCTTTCACCCGGTTTTAGGTGGATACGTTCAAATCCGCGAAGGTTTTTTTCATAGGTCGTTGTGGAACTAATGACATCGTTTACATATAATTGTATCACTTCATCGCCCTCATAACGTCCTGTATTAGTTATTTTGCAGGAAACTTGTACGTGTCCGGTATGGGTATGGATACTGTCAATGTGCAAATTTTCATATTTAAATTGTGTATAAGACAGTCCGTGTCCGAAACAGTAAAGTAATCCTTTGTTGGCCACCGTATGATAGTGCAGTTCTTCCATGTTGGCATTGGGCTTTGTTGGAATATTCATAGGAAGTTGTCCTACGGTTTTCGGCCAGGTTCCGTTTAATTTTCCTCCTGGAGTATAGTCACCTTTTAGTGCTTCAGCAATGGCAAGTCCACCTTGTGCACCAGGATAGCCTGCGGCTAACACAGCGGGGCAATATTTGTTGCCAAAGTTGATACTGGTTGGCCGTCCCCAAATTAAAACCAGAACAACAGGCTTCCCGGTTTTGACAAGTGCTTGTAATAGTTCTTCTTGGTGGCCGGGAAGATCCAAGCTGCTTCGTGTACGACTTTCTCCGGAAGTGCTTGAACCATCTCCCAATACAGCTACAATAATATCGCTTTCTTGGGAAATACGTACTGCTTCTGCAATACTTTTTTGTTCTTCGGTAGTTAGAGTGTCACGAATTAGTTCATTCTCCGGCCATCCTTTATTTACTAAATCAATCCCCTTGGAATAGGTGATACTTATATTTTTGTCTTTCTCGTAAACTTTTTTCAGACCTTCATATACACTGATGAAATTATCAAATCCGCGAGGACCGTAATGGGTGGGAACATATCCTTTAGAGTTTGCATTAGGGCCGATGACAGCGATACGTTTGTACTGGTCTGCTAATGGGAGCATCTGTTTTTCGTTTTTAAGCAATACAAGGCATTCGCGTGAGGCTCTTAGTGCGGTTGCCTGGTGAAGGGCGGAAGAAACGATTGTATGGGCATCTTTTCCGGAACCGATATAAGGTTGGTCAAACAGGCCTATCCAGAACTTGACGTAGAGAACCTGGCGCACCAGCTCATCTATTCGTTTCATTGGCAGTTTTCCTTCTTCAACAAGTTCTTTGATGTATCGAGTGTAATCATCAGGTTTGTTAAATTCAGTGCGTACATTTAATCCTGCCTTTAAGGCTTGTAGACAAGACTCTTTTTCGTCTGCGGCCACTTTGTGTACACCAGCTAAACGTCCAATAGCATAACTGTCTGACACTACATACCCTTTGAACCCCATTTCCTGTCGGAGAACTTCGGTGAGATAATGATAGTTTCCAGACATGGGAACTCCATCGTAATCATTGTAAGCACACATGACTCCCAATGCTCCGGCTTCCTGGAATACCTTGCGGAAAGGGTATTCATGGATGTAATACATTTCTGAAGGAGTGACGTGTGGGTCGGTACGGGCATCCCATTGTCTGGCAGCTTTGCAATCGCCGTATCCGACATAATGTTTTGGGGTAGAAACGACCTTCTGGCTTTGGATACCTTTGGCCATCTCTACACCCAGACGTGCTACCAGATACGGGTCCTCGCCAATGCTTCCTTCCCATCGTCCCCAGCGCTGGTCGCGGGCTACATCCAGAATAGGAGCATAAACGTTGGTGTATCCTAATACTCTAGCTTCTTTTCCTTCAATTTCTCCTTGGAGATAAGCTAATTCTTTGTCCCAAGTACATCCTAGTCCGTTCATAGACGGGAAACTGGTTGCTTTGGGAGCGCATAATCCTCTGATTCCTTCATTGGAGAAATCTACCGGGATTCCTAATCGGGTATATTCCACGAAGAAACGTTGTGTTTCATGCATGCAGGCCACTAATCGTTTCAAGTCGTAGATTTCTCCATTCAGGTGTTCGTCGATATTGGCGACTCCATTGCGGAGTGCAGTTTGTTTCCATGCCAGGGTTGGTACGCTGTCTTCCAGCACCTTGTTGAACCCGTAATAAGTAACCAGCTGTCCAGCCTTTTCTTCGAGGGTCATTTGTGAAATCAGGTCGTCCAGTCGCTTTTCTACGTCTTGTGTCGGGTCTTCGTAGATGTCTTTTTTCCCGTTCTTGTTGAAGTCAATCCATCCTTTCTTGTAGATATCTTTTTTTTGAGGAAAGGTATCAATGGAGGGTAGTTTGGTTTGCGCTGACAATACCAGTGTTGCGCAACAGAGTCCTAGGGTTAGTTTTATTTTCATTGGTATAATCGTATAAAAGGTTAATATAAAGAAATTTCTCCCAGTCCGGCGCGTCCTTCCGATACCCCTTCGATGGTGAGTCGGAAATAGCGGATTTCTCGGTCTACGGTCATGGGCTTGAATTCCCATCCAGTGCATTCACGTTCGTATAGTGTGAGCCAGTGCTTACCGTCTTCCGAAGTTTCTACTTTGTGGCGGTAAGAAGAACTGTCTTTCTGGAAAACGATGCGGCTTGCCTTGACGTAAGTCTGGTTGCCCAGGTCCAATGTAATGGTCTGGGGAAGTTTGCTGTCTCCGGCAATCCACCAGCTCCGGTCATCTTGGTCGATGATATGTGAGGAAGGATATCCTTTCTGGCTGCTTTCTACCTGAACGGAAGCAATCTTCAAACGAGGCATGCTCAGTACACGCTTTTGCCATGAGCTGGTTTTTACTACGGCATTGTCCTCTTCCTGTCCTTTGAACATGTGGTGGTTTCCGTCCGGAAGGTATTTTCCGCAGAAAGCCTGGGTAGTGATTTCTGTCTCTCCGAGAGTGAGTCCGTCGGCCATAGCTCTTATTTTGATGGTGCCAGCCTTTCGGGTAGTGCGCACAAATGCGAAAGCTACTCCACCTTCCGCTTTTTGCGGGTTTACCCCGATGCGGGTAATTCCATCGCCTATCAGACTGCCTTCACCCGATACCTGGAAGGTGATTTCTTTCTGTGAGTTGTATACACGGCTGCCGTTACGGTCGCATACGGTGACATAGACCGGAATCATGTCTGAACCATCAGCAACTGGGACGATGCCGTTCGTACGGGCTTCTACGACAAGATGGTCTTCCTTTTCTGGGGTCGTGACTTGATGTACGGCTACCACTTTCCCACCTATCAATGCTTCCGCCTTTAAAGTGCCTGCTTCATATTTTCCGGTATTGAAAACGAAGACCGGGCTTCCTCCTTTTTCCACTATCGAGTGGTAAAGGGGAGTCCTTTCTGCTCGTGTTTGTGTACCTGCTAACTTGCCATTACGATAGAGACGAACTTCTTCACAATTGGAAAAGACCATGATATTTGTAGTGGAGGAAGAAAATTGTTCAGAAGCGTTGTAAGAAGCGATGAATACCATGGGCCCTTCATATAGACCAGGTTGTGAGATGGCTGGAGAACGCATACTCTGCAGCATGAAGTAGCTGAATTTAGGATAGCGGTTCATGTCTACCACTCCGCTGTACATGGTTTCATCTTCACTTCCACGGGCATAATCGTTGTAGCTCCATACGAAGTGTCCTGCCATGTGGGGATTGGCGTCCAGCATGCACCAGTCGAAATAGCCGTTTCCGTTGAGCTGTTCAATACGGCTCCGGCATTGACGCATTTGCTCTTCCTCGTTTTCCTTGAGACTTACGCGCGGTTTTTCACCTACTCCGTCTCCCCATTCACGGCAGAATAAAGGCTTGATGGAAAGCATGTCTTCCATCTGATTGTCCATCACATCTCCGCTTTTGGGGTATCCGGCCACCTGCTTATAAAACACGTCGTAAAAAGGTTCCATATCGGCATGTCCCAGGTAGTCGCCAGCGGTGTACATCTGGTCACCGGGATATTCGGCATGAGAGAGCTCGAAGATGGATTTGGCCAGAGATACTGGATAGCGGGATTCGTTGAGAGCTGTTTCCCATAGTACGACAGAAGGGTGGTTACGGTCGCGGCGGATCATGCCTTTCCCCACTTCGAACAAGCGGCGAATGAAAGTTGAATCAGAATTAAAGAACTGCCATCCCGGAATGCATTCCACGACCAGCAGCCCATAGCGGTCGCAGGCTTCCAAAAATGCCGGGTCGTTAGGGTAGTGGGCTGCTCGCACGGCATTGTATCCTCCTCTTTTTAGATCAATCACTTCACGTTCCTGCATGGAATTGGAGGCTGCGTCACCTACGTTGGGATAAGCCTGGTGCCGGTTGGCTCCTCGTAGATAAAGTTTTTTCCCGTTGATGAAAAAGCCTTCCTTGGCAGTGTAGCGGATGTGTCGGATGCCAATTTGCTGCTGCCTCTCGTCAAGGATTTTCCCCTGTGAAATCAGCTGAGTCTGTAATGTATAGAGGTTAGGGCTATAAGGATGCCATAAGGCCGGATGGGCTAGTGGGAGGTCTTGTTCCACGGTTGTGGCTGATTCCCGGTTTAGCTTGCTTTGGGTTTTGTTTTCTGATACAGTTTTTCCGTTTGAGTCGATGAGGCGTGAGACCACTTGTAGATACATTCCTTTATCGGATAAGTTACGGATATGAGTGGAGACATGTGTCCGGGCAAATTCAGGACTAACTTCAGGGTATGTTATGAATTGTCCTCCTCCGGCTACGATGTCTTCTTGTAGCTCATCGGTAATGTAAACTTTGTCTGTGATGACCATGTGTACATCCCGATAGATTCCACTATAATAGTAGAAGTCCATTCTCTCCTGGGGTTTACCCGGAGGGGTAAGCGGATCATGTGCGGCCGATACTCGTACGGCCAGTACGTTATTTTCGTCCCAGCGGATGCGTCCGGTCAAGTCAGCGACAAAGCCTAAGTAGCCTCCGTGATGTGTGGTAATCTTTTCACCATTCAAATAGACTTCACAATTGGTCATTACTCCTTCGAATGATACTACGACACGTTTGTTCTTATAGGCTTTGGAGAGAGTGAAGTAACGGCGATACCATCCGATACCGTCATAGATAGTATTTCCACCGCAATGTTTCGTTTCTAGCTGCATGATGTGGGGAATTACTATGGGCATCCAGGAGGAGTCATCTAGGTCTGTGCGTGCTCCATTGTTGACCTCTCCTCGGTAGAATGCCCAGTCATTATTCATGTGGAGTATTTCCCGTACGGAAGAGTTTGCTCCGGTGCCATGAAGTACGGCACCGAAAAGCGTTAAAAAGAATAAAATAAAGTGTTTCGTGGTCATGTGAATTTTAGTTTCTGATTTCTGCTCCTTGTGGGTAGGGAGCTACTTCGATTGCTTTCAGTACGGCTCCGTTGGCAGTCTGGCGTAACCCCATAACCAGCACGTTTTTCTTTCCTCCGAAGTGCAGCCAGCATTCTGGTAAGTAGTATTCTCTTTGAGGTCCTGCTTCCCAATGGCGCCCGATGTTATGTCCGTTCAACCACATGTAACCGTTACCGGATGCGTTGATGCGTGCCAGCCATGGAATCCAGATATTCTCCTTTTGTGCAGGCAATTCAAATTCAATGCGATACCAGGTAAATAGCCCATCAGGAGTACTTTGGGGTTGTACCTTATTCCCTTTTCGTGGAATTTCGTATGTGGTGTCCAGTTTGATTTTGGTCCAGTTCTCCGGTACGTATTCGGGCAGGTGCCATCCAGCAGTAATTCCACCCATATCTGTAGCACATTCCCATTCTAGTGGATGGGTTAGGGCAGATTCTGTGACAGATAGTCCGGCTTGTCGTATACCGGCTAGTTCTTCCATTGGAAAGTAGCCGTGGGCATGGCCTAAGTTTTCATAGGCTACGAGGATTTCATTGTTGCCTTCTTGTAGGAGACCAGTTACATCAAAACGGTTGTCATATTCATCGGGGCGGATGCGCTCAAAACAGTCACGGGTTGTCCAGCTCTGTGCATCGGCTTGGTCAGGAAACAGTCGTCTGGCTGGTTTCCCGTTTACGAGTACTGATACTATGTCACGGGTGAACATATTGAACAGCAGGAATTGCTCATTTGCAGCTTGGTATGCATCCAGTTTTACCTTGGCCCGGTACAGGCTGTAACGGAAATCGTTGATACCTAAGTCTGAAAGAGAAACCAGGCATGGAGTAGATATCCAACGGGCTTTCTTTGGATCGTCTTCCTTTTTCAGTGCAGAAGCTATACGTACCGGTTGTGGAAGTCGGTCAGGTGTTAACGCGCGCATAGCAGGCTGCGGCCACCAACTTCCTTCGTTGGCGGAGCTTCCGGCAGGAAGTACATATACTTTGCTGCCTAACGCGGGAAGGTCGAAAGTGATTTCTATCGGATTGATGTGTGGTAGAGGGCCGTCTTCATTTCCGGAAGCAGAAATCAATACTTTTTCCCCATGCTGATTGATGTTGTACATCGATTCAGAATGTTTTCCTGATTTTCCAGGAACTATTCTAACATGTCCTTTGATACTCTGTTTGGGGTCAGTGTTGTGCAGGAAAATGAAGCGAGTGCCGTCTTGTGCCACCCGAATACCGCCGAATAATGACTTCGGAGCATTCTCCAGCAGGCAGGGGCCTCCTTCTGCCCGGACTAGTTTCTTGCCGTAGGTTTGGATAAAGCTACCAAGGGCTTTCGATTCATAATACTTATCGCTCGTGGCTCCGTTTTCACGCAGTGCCGCATTGTAGTCATAACTGGTGGTCATTCCTCGTGCACCCCATCCGTCGAAGTGGCTTCCTCCGAAAAACATATAATAGTTCAGGCCTGTAGCTCCGCCCAGCATGGACATAAGTCCCAAAGCTTTGAAATGGCGTGCATCTGAATAATGTTCTTCGCTTAAACGGCCGGTGACCAGCGAGAACCAGCCTCCTTGGAGTTCTGTGACGAATCCTGGGGCGTCGGGCTGGGATTGCCGGAGGGCGGCCATGCGGTAGGCACAATCTGGAGCAGAAGAGAGTCCCACATAGTAATTATCACTATCAAAGACTTGTGATAGTTCCGAGTCTTTACTGTTCCTGCATTCTTGTGTCAAACAAGTAAATACAGGAATGTCTATGTTATTTTTTCTTACAGATTGATATAGAGCCTTGAGTAGTTCTTCCTTATTACTGCAGTCATGATGATTGTATTCATTCTCAATTTGAATGAGGATAATTCCTTTTTCCCCTTTGGGCTTATGTGTAATCTGTTCTTCAACAAGTTCTTTACATATTGCATTGTACCAGTGTAAACACCAGCGTATATGCTGATGGTCTGCACTTCTTAACCAGAAATCGTTGAATCCCTCCGGTCGGAATTTTGCTATCCATCTAGGATAGCCACCTCCTGAGTATTCAGCACAAATGAATGGACCTGGACGTACAATTGTATATAAACCAAATTCATCCTGTGCCATTTTAAGCCATCGTTTTAAGTCTGCAAAATCAAAATTGCCTGGAGCATCAGGGCTATTAGGCATTTTTCGTTCATGCCAGTTCCAGGGAATATAAGTTTCTACTGTGTTAAATCCTGCTTCTTTAATTTTCTTGAAGCGGTCTCTCCATAAAGGTTCAGGACAGCGAAAATAATGAAAAGCTGCACTATATATGAATACATCTTTTCCATCAATGGTCATACAAGAACCATCATATCGAATACGGTCGGGATGAGGGAAGTGTTTGTTGCTTTCTTCTGCTAGTACGTGTGAAAAATGCCCTAGAAACAGGCATAACAATACAATAATTTTTGATGTGAGTTTCATATAGTTTATTTTTTCAGTTTACTATAATACGGGAGAACTGAAAAAAAATACTCACTTTACACGACTTAATGATTAGCGTGCTATTAAAAATATCAGGATTATCTTCTCTAATTGCATGATTGACCTCAATTTTGTAAGCGCCCTTTGAACTAAATTGATGCTTGATTGGGGAGCAATGTCAAGTATCTCTGCAATTTCTTTGTATGGCAATCCTTTGATATATCGTAAATAAATTGCTTCTCGTTGATTTACAGGGAGCTGATGATACGCTTTGAGGAGCTGTTTGCTTAAATTAAGTTCTTCATCATTTTTTTTGAATAAAGCCGATAATGCGGAATTATCTATCGTTAGGTTAAAACTGACTTTTTCTATATCTTCCGTTTCCTTAATGGAGGAAAGTTTATCTACCAATAAATTTCGGAGTGCTTTTAACAAGTATGTTTTAACACATTGTGTGTTGGATAATTTACGACTTAGATGTAATTTGACGAAAAGATCCTGAATGCAATCTTTTACTAATTCCTTGTCAGGATAAATTTTGAGTCCATAGTTTAGTAATAAATCATAATGTCTCCGATATAAGATTTCCAAAACCTCAATGTCCCTTTTTAATAAAAGTTCCCATAGAGATTCATCTGTCCAATTATTCCGGTCTTTGCAATTAATAATCATTTGTTAGTATGTTTTTCAGAGACTTATTTATGACAAATAAGAAGGACTTGTGGATTTTTTTATTCCTTTTGCTGCAAATATAGGACTTTTTTTTAATCAATCTAAATTTTATTGTTCTGTGGCAAATATTTTATTGCTAATGGTTGAAATGTATCGTATGTTAACTTTGTTAAAAAGGTATATAATAATGAGTAGCTTTTATCAGAGTTATCGTTATATGCATAAAACTTGAAACGAATAAAATTTATTTTTAAATCTGATTTATGAATAATGCAGGGAAATACATTATTGGAGCTTTGCTATTATGCGAAAGCATGGGATTGAGCGCCCAACAATCTTTGCTGGATGGATTTTCTTATGGCAAAGAACTGATGCCTATTGGTAATGAGTGGGAACAACCTACCAAACTTTCACTCAATAAGGAGCAGCCTCATACTTGGTTCTTTACATTTGCTGATGTGGAGAGTGCACGTCTGCTATTGCCTGATTATAGTGAGTTTTATCGGTCGCTTGATGGAATTTGGAAGTTTCACTGGGTGGGTAATCCAGAAGAACGGTCAACGGAATTTTATAAGCCTTCGTTTGATGTTTCAACATGGGATGAAGTAACGGTGCCGATGCAATGGAATGTAGCTGGAATTCAGAAAGATGGTTCATTGAAATATGGTACTCCTATTTATGCGAACCAACCGGTTATATTTCAGCATACAGTGGCTGTTGACGACTGGAAAGGCGGGGTGATGCGTACTCCTCCTCATGATTGGGTCACTTATAAGCATCGTAATGAGGTTGGAGCTTATCGCCGTAACTTCGAAATTCCTGCTACATGGGAAAATCGGGAAGTATATTTGAATTTTGATGGGGTATCTTCTTTTTTTTATTTATGGGTAAATGGGCATTACATAGGTTTCTCTAAAAACTCGAGAAATACTTCATCTTTTTGCATTACACCTTATTTGAATTGGAATGGCAAAAATACAGTAGCAGTGGAAGTTTATCGTAATTCAGATGGTTCTTTTTTGGAAGCACAAGATATGTTTAGACTTCCTGGAATTTTTCGTTCTGTCTCATTAACTTCTACTTCTAAAACGCAAGTGAGAGATTTTCGTGTGCGTCCTGATTTGGATAGAAATTATAATGATGGTATTCTTAAAATAGAAGCTGATATTCGCAATTTGAATAATAAAAAAATGAAAGGGTATACATTATCCTATTTGTTATATGCTAATAAACTTTATTCAGACGATACAGAACTGGTGTCAGGAGGGAAAGTAAATAATGTGGAAATTGCAGAGCTGTCAAGTGGAGAGAGTATCACAACACAAACGGTTATGCATGTAAGTTCACCTCGAAAATGGTCTGCAGAAACTCCTTATAGGTATACACTGGTAGGACAATTAAAAGATCGTAAAGGGCAGGTGGTAGAAACTTTTTCTACGGGATTAGGATTCTGTAAGGTTGAAATTAAAGATACGCCGGCGGCTTTAGATGAATATGGATTAGCAGGACGATATTATTATATAAATGGGAAAACTGTAAAGCTAAAAGGAGTTAATCGTCAGGAGATTAATCCAGAAAAAGGTAATGCAATATCTCATAAACAGATGGAAGATGAGATAATGCTTATGAAGCGTGGTAATATTAATCATGTACGAAACTCTCATTATTCTTGTGATCCTTATTGGTATTACTTGTGTGATAAATATGGTATTTATTTGGAAGATGAGGCAAACCTGGAAAGCCATGAATATTATTACGGAGACGCTTCTTTGTCGCACGTGCCTGAATTTGAGGCTGCTCATGTAGCTCGTGTGATGGAATTAGCTCATGCACATGTGAATCATCCTTCTGTTGTAATCTGGTCTTTAGGAAATGAAGCCGGACCAGGGAAGAATTTCTTGTCAGCCTATAATGCGTTGCACGCATTTGATGCTTCGCGTCCTGTGCAATATGAGCGTAATAATGATATTGTGGATATGGGATCAAACCAATATCCTTCTATTGCATGGATGCGGGAAGCTGTTAAAGGAAAGTATGATATTAAATATCCCTTTCATGTCTCTGAATATGCGCATTCTATGGGAAATGCAGGAGGAAATCTGAAGGATTATTGGGAGGCTATTGAGTCAACTAATTTTTTCTGTGGAGCTGCTATTTGGGATTGGGTAGATCAGGCGTTGAATTATTATGATTCTCGGACTGGTGATTGTTATTGGGCTTATGGAGGTGATTTTGGGGATAAACCCAATAGTGGAATGTTCTGTATGAATGGTATTTTGTTGCCAGATCATTCTCCTAAGCCTGTATTTTATGAAGTAAAAAAGGTATATCAGAATGTAAGTGTAGCACCTTTGGATATGAAACAAGGTAAAGTGGAAGTGTTTAATAAAAACTATTTTATTTCACTTTCTGATTATAGACTTGTTTGGACGCTTTATGAAGACGGGAAAAAAGTACAGGAAAGTGATGCTTTTGTAAATGCTCATAAGATTATAGGGCCACGTGAAAAGGCTGTCTATACTGTTCCTTATAATTATTCGAATCTTAAAGATGGAAGCGAATATTTCGTGAAGATACAATTCTTGTTAAAAAAAGATATGCCATGGGCTAAGGCTGGTTATGCACAGATGGAAGAGCAGTTGTTAGTTAAGAAGGCTGGGGATAAGACTTCATTGACATCGTTAACAACTTCTATGGCGAAGCCCAAGGTATTGGGAAATACAGATTTTATTACAGTGTCGGGGAAAGGATTCTGTGTGAAATTTGATAACCATACAGGGACAATATATAGCTTGGAGTATGGCGGAAAGAAAGTTATTCGTGATGGAGAAGGTCCTAAATTGGATACTTGGCGCGCGCCTGTAGATAACGATAACTGGGCATATCGTCGTTGGTTTGAAAAAGGATTGCATAATTTAAGACATCGTGTCACTGGATATACTCGTATTGTCACAAAAGGGCAAGAGAAGAATGTAATCAAACTGATGTATACAGTAGTTTCTCAGGCTCCTAATTCAGCTGTACTCGAAGGGGGAGTTTCAGGAAGATATAAGGTAAAGGAACTTTCAGAAACGCCTTTTGGAGAGGATGATTTTAAATTTACAAGTAGCCAGATATGGACTGTATACCCTGATGGCTCAATTGCTTTACAGGCTGGCATCACATCTAATGACCCTGAAATGATATTGGCTCGTATAGGATATTCTATGCAGCTTCCATCGGAGTTTGAACAATATACTTATTATGGACGTGGCCCGTGGAATAATTATGCGGATCGCTGCTCAGGTTCATTCATTGAACAATATCAGAGTAAGGTTGGTGATTTGTTTGTGAATTTCCCTAAGCCACAAAGTATGGGAAATCGAGAATCTGTTCGCTGGTGTGCACTGACGGACAAATTAGGTAATGGGGTGGAATTTATTGCAGACTCTGTGCTTTCTGTTTCTGCTCTTCCATGGTCAGCCATGGAGATGACTACCGCTCCTCATCTTTATCAGTTACCCGTTTCTACAGGAACACATTTGCATCTGGATGCTGCTGTTACCGGATTGGGAGGGAATAGCTGTGGCCAGGGAGGACCATTGGAACAAGATTGTGTGAAAGCGGGAAATTATTTTATTAATCTCTTGATTCGTCCAATAAATAATGGGAATTTTGTTCAAACTGCTAAAGTTGCAGTATCTGGGGATACTCCTTTATTGATATCTCGTAGTCGAGATGGTTTAGTTTCTATTGATAGTGGTGACAAGGTAAATAAGGTAATGTATTCGTTGAATCATTCTAAAATAAGCACATTGTATACAGCTCCATTTAATTTACGTGAGGGGGGTACTGTTACCGCTTTTTATGTAGATAATCCCCAGATAAGTGTAACTGCAACCTTTAGTCGGATAGAAAGTGTACCTTTAAAGGTTATTTATGCTTCAAGCCAGGAAGTGGGAGAAGGTGATGCTTCATATTTGGTAGATGGAGATAGTGGGACGATGTGGCATACGATGTATTCGGTAACTGTTGCAAAGTATCCACATTGGGTGGATTTTGATGCTGGTGAAACAAAGATGATAAGAGGGTTTGTTTATTTGCCTCGTCAGGATGGTGGCGTAAACGGAATTATAAAGGATTATAAACTGCAAGTCAGCCAGGATGGAAAAAGCTGGGATGATGTTGTGAAGGGAACTTTTGTTCAAGGACCTCAGGCTAAACGGGTGATGTTGGACAACCCGGTTGAAGCTCGTTATATCCGTTTTTTAGGTTTAAATTCACAAAATGGTTCCGATTTTGCAGGAGGTGCTGAATTTACAGTTATTGCGAATTAGAGAATTAATTATATTTTTGCGTGGCTTTAATTTGAATGTTAAGTCTGTTATAGAATGAAATAATAATCATTAATTAAAATACTATGAAGCTAAAGTATTATTCTGTCTTGTCTCTGTGTGTACTTGGGGGCCTATTGACTACCCCTGCCTCTGTATGGGCTGCACAGCAGACTGAGATAACTATCAGCAGTGCCAGTGTGCTGAATCCGTCGGCGGTGGAAGTGGTCTTTTCCAACCAGCAGCGCATGACGCTTGATTTTTATGGTGAAAATATTTTCCGGATGTTCCAGGACCAATCAGGGAGGCATTGTGCGCGACCCGCAGGCTTCTCCTGAAGCCCAGATTCTGGTAGACCGTCCCCGGAAAGAGGTCGGCGAGCTG
>CALXSC010000114.1 GCA_944391025.1 uncultured Rickettsiales bacterium | reverse complement strand
TTTTGGAATCCGCCAAACCATTATTAAACGGATTGGTTTTATCTATTTCTGACGAAATTGTTTTGGTTGGTACGCGTTTTGATGTACGCGCCACGGCAACTATTACCGATGGCGAAAATACTTATTCCGCGACTGCCTATGCACGCGAAGAAGAATCTAAAAAGGGTATGGACGCATCGCAACTGACGGGTTCCACATCGTCATACGCACGCAAATATGCATTGAACGGTCTGTTTTGTATTGACGATACGCGCGATGCGGACTCGGCTGATAATTCTGGCACATCTGCGCCAGTCGCCCTGCCCGAACCAACGCCGGCGGCAATTGACGAAATCAACACATGCGCTGAATTACCACAAATCGCGGCGATTTTACGCAAATACAAAAACACATATAACAACGATGCGTTGTCGCGTTTGGCAACTGCGCGCAAACAAAAAATTTTATCCGATTTAGAATCACGGGGGGAATAACATGTCTATATACAACGATGTTTTAACATTGCAAAACGCCATTGATGATGCGTTGGTGCCTGACGAAAACGGCAATATAAACGATGATGTGTTAAATATTTTGCTTGATGCCAAAGACTACGCCGTGTCCGATGGCATGGAACGTCTGGCCAAGGTTCGCGCCAACAAAATGTCCGACATTGCCGGCATGCGTGAAGAATACAAACGCATGGCTGAACGTATTCGTGTTGCGGAAAATAATCTAACACGACTGGAATCAACAATGTTGAATCTGTTGAAATTGTCGGGGCACGACAAAATCACCGCCGGCACATTCACCGTCGGCACACGCAAAAGCGTGTCCGTATGGGTTGCGCCCGACTTTAACAATCCGGAATTTATGCGCATAAAAACAACGTCTGAACCTGACAAAGTTGCAATAAAAGACGCGTTGAAATCTGGTAAAAAAATAGATGGGGCATATTTAACAGAAAAAGAAAACTTGGCAATAAAATAAGGAGCAAAAAAATGAATAAAAATTATCGCGTACAAATCGGAACGGTAAAGGTTGCGGCGTTTTGGAACGAGCCGAAACAGGGACAGAAAAACGGATATTACAGCATTTGCATCACACGCAGTTCGCGTGATCGCGATGGCAACTGGAATGATGAAAAAATGTACATCATGCCAAATGAGATGATGGCACTGATTGGTGCATTAAATGAAATCGCGCATGTTGTAAATGTGCCAACGGCATTTACCACACAATCACAATCACACGCGCCATCTGATGACGATGTACGTCGGGCGAACAACGAAACGATTGACCGTGCGCAAAACTTTATGAACGCGGGCGTAAATGACGGAATACCGTTTTAATTGGGGAAACAAATGATGATATTCAAACGCAAATCTGGCGTGAATTATTATCATAATTCAACCTTTCGGATTAAACCGGAATCGCGCCGGTCCGCAAATTCCACATTGCGGAAAATGTCGGCAAATGCACGCCGGCGTGTGGCGGACTATCGTTCGCGCGCCATTGCATATTGGGGGGCAAAATGCTTTCTGTGTGGTCGCGAATATGCGCCAAACGAAAACGGTAAATATATCGGCTTGGACGTGCACCACATAAACGGTCGCAAAAACGGCGATGATGTTATGAATGTTGTGCCGCTGTGTTCGCGCGCCACTGGTTGCCACGCCCACAATCACAACGGTTGCGATGCCCGATTTTACGAATTGCAAAAACAAATAAACGACAAGATAAATAGCCAAGGAATACGCAGATGGTGATAGCAATTCCGAAAATTCGTAAACACTGGGCAAGCTGTTTGATTGCGGATTCGCCGGCACAGGCAAAACGAATATTAACAATGTGCGGCAAAAACTTTGACGACTATGTTTTTATAACAATAGATAAAACAAAAAAAAGACACGCAATGAACAAATTATTTGAAGAAATGAAAAACGACTATGAAATATTTTGCCGTTCTGCACAGCGGTTTATGGATTCTGTAAAGGAACAGCAAGAAATAAAAACTGATACACCAGATTATAAATCGTGGATTGGCAAGGTTGTGTATGTGTGGGACACTGACCCCAATAGAAAGCAACGGGCTATATTGACAGATTATCTACCCGGCGCCCCCTATCCGTTTTGTGTCACACAGATTTATTTTCTTCACGCTGAATTATGTGAAGAATAGACGGCACAAGTTTTGCGGGATGCTTTTCCTAAGGCACTTACCGCACATCGCGCTAATGTGCCCGCAAAAATAGCGCAGGCGGTCGGGGAGTTTGCTAGGGCAGCGATACTTCCACTGGGATTTGCCAGTATCCCGCCCAAAACTGGCACTAAAATAAAACCAAAAGGAATACCTATGTCTAAAATAATCGTACGAAATGAAGCCGGTGTATTTGTCGGCGAGGCAACTAAATCCGTTTATATCAAAGAATTAAAAGACGGGTATATTACATTAAAAAATTCAATGAATATCAACCGATACGAAGGTGCAGCGTCCTTGCATCAGTTAGCACAGGGCTCTTACGCTACTATTCGTTTGTCGCCAATGGTCAAATCAATAATTATCAAAGGTACTTATTTTGAAATTTTGGACGTTGAAAAGTCCGCAAAATTATACAACGCAAAAACAAACTGGATTAAATGAAATGAAAAACTTACTAACTGCCAAAGATTGCTTGTTGTTCTTATCCGGCAACGGCGACGGCAACGGCTACGGCGACGGCTACGGCGACGGCTACGGCGACGGCTACGGCAACGGCGACGGCTACGGCAACGGCGACGGCTACGGCGACGGCTACGGCGACGGCTACGGCTACGGCAACGGCGACGGCAACGGCGACGGCTACGGCGACGGCTACGGCGACGGCAACGGCGACGGCAACGGCGACGGCAACGGCAACGGCAACGGCAACGGCGACGGCAACGGCAACGGCAACGGCGACGGCAACGGCAATTTTGCATTGCCCCACCCGTATTATATCGTTGATGGCATCTGGTGCGAATTCCTGCAAATTCACGGCAATTATGCGCGTGTAAATATTATTGATATGTATGACGTTAGTAATTGCAAACCAGCGTGGATTGCACGCGACGGTGACAAATACGCACACGGTGAAACTTTACACGAAGCGCAAGAATCCCTGATGTATAAAATCAGCGACCGTGATACTGGTCGTTATGCTGATTGGAAACTGGACGATGTAAAAACAAAATCCGAACTTATTGGTGCATACCGCGTTATTACTGGTGCGTGTGAATTTGGCACACGGCAGTTTTGTAATGGTC
>CALXSC010000113.1 GCA_944391025.1 uncultured Rickettsiales bacterium | reverse complement strand
GTTTATGACAGCAAAAATCAGTAATATAATAAGATAACGAAATGTGGACATAAGACTAGAAAAAAATTTACCCATCACGATTTCTATTTATTAATCTGGTACCCGCGGCCGGACTTGAACCGGCAAGGGCAAAAAGCCCCACAGATTTTAAGTCTGTTATGTCTACCATTCCATCACGCGGGCGGTTTATACTACAAAATATAGCATATCATTAAATTAAATTGCAAGAAAAAAAATAAAAATTTATAAAAATTATTTCTTAAAGACTTTACAATAAGAATTTTCATACTAATATTGATATTGTATTAAATTACTAACAAACCATTAAAGACCATGATAGACATAAAATGGATAGTTGAGAATCCTGAAGCCTTTGATAAGGCTATGGAAAAAAGAGGCTATAATCTAAGAGCTAAAGAGGTTATAGAACTAAATAACAAAAGAAAAGAAAATATTACAGAACTGCAAGAATTACAATCTCAACGAAATTCCATTTCCAAAGAAATTGGTGTGTTAAAATCCCAAAAAAAAGACGCTAGCGAGCTTATGAAAAAAGCAGACGAAATAGCTAAAAAAATGGATGAACTAAAAGAACTTCAAGAGAACAAAGAAGCTGATGAGCTATATCAAATTTTAATAAGAATACCAAATATTCTACAGGATGATGTTCCAGATGGTCCAGAAGAAAACAACAAAGTTATAGACAAATATTTAGAACCGACAAAATTTGATTTCAAACCAAAGCCACATTATGAGCTTGGTGAAGAACTTGGCATGATGGATTTTGAACAAGCCGCATATTTGCATGGAAGCCGCTCTACAATACTATTGGGCGACTTAGCAAAGCTAGAAAGAGCCCTATCAAATTTCTTTATAGACTTTTTGGCAAAATATGGATATATAGAAACATCAATGCCGCCACTGGTTAAAGAAGTTGCATTATTCGGCACTGGACAATTGCCTAAATTTGCAAAGGATTCTTTCCACACAACAGATGGTTATTGGTTAATTGCAACTTCTGAAATTACAATGTCTAACTGGGTTGCAAACAGAATTATTACAGAAGAAGAATTGCCTTTAAGACTTACAGCTTGCACTTCATGTTTTAGAAGTGAAGCAGGTTCTGCTGGAAAAGACACAAGAGGTATGTTAAGACAATTCCACTTCAAAAAAGTTGAAATGATATCTATAACAACTCCTGATAAATCAAAAGAAGAGCATGAAAGAATGAACCAAATTGAAAACGAAATTCTTCAGGCTTTAAAAATACCATATCAGGTAGTTCTACTAGCGGCAGGCGATACTGGCTTCGGTTCCACAAAAACCTACGACCACGAAGTATGGCTGCCGGGTCAGGACAAATATAGAGAAATTGCAAGCTGTTCCAACTGCTGGGACTTCCAAGCAAGAAGAATGAACGGAAGATATAGAGACAAAGATGGAAAGGTAAACTTCCTGCATACGCTTAATGGCTCAGCTTTGCCTTTAGGCAGAACAATAATAGCCATCATGGAAAACTTCCAGCAAAAAGATGGTTCAATAAAAATACCTGAGGTTTTAGTTCCATATATGGGCGGAAAGGAAATTATTAAAAAGAAATAAAAATATTTTAATTTATAATCAAAAAATAAACTAGACTTATAATCTAGTTTATTTTTATAGATAATGGTGATTATATTTACCAGGGGCGGCCGCAGCTATATAATTTTTCATTTTTTTAAGTCCGCCAAAACCGACAATCCTAAAAATTTCGCCCAGATGAAAAGAGGGTGGTCAACTTAAAAAAAAATGAAAAATTATATAGCAAGGCACAGCCTTGGGGCTTTTTCCACACCACCCCACCAAGCCCCACAGCCCGACCATACACCATCACACCCACCAAACCACCCAGCCATTCCCACGGAAAAAGCCCTGCGGCCGCCCCGCTCGCGCCGCAATCACAAAATATTATTTAAATATTATCTTTAGAATTTCTAATCCTTTCAATCATATCCCTTCTCTTATTAAAAAGACTTTCTTCCAGTCCTGCAACATAGGCATGTGGATTTACCAATCTCCTATAGGCGCTATCCAATGAATTAAGATTTCTTTGGGCAAATTCTGCAATTTCCGAAAGCGGTTTTCTATCCAAATCATTAAGAACTTTTCCATTTCTCACAACAGGAACCATAGGCTTATAATATTTAGTGCCTTTTTTAAATACCCTTCTATCCTCGTTGATAATATTGACAGAGGTAATATCCATAGGCAGACTACCTTCATTTTCCAAATCGTTATCCTTTGATATAATTATATCGCCGCCAAATTTTCTTTCACTGCCATTTTCAATGATACGCACAATCTCCGTTGCGCCAGGTACAGTAGTCTTAATTGGCTGGTCAGATACCTTTATTGAATCTTTTCCATTAGTTACCTTCAGCTTATAAACTCCGCCAAGCGCTGAATCATCAACCGGTGCAACCAGCCTGGTACCAACGCCAAATGAATCTATTTTAGCCCCCTGCTCTTGAATTAAACTGGCTATTATATATTCATCCAAATCACTTGAGGCGATAATTTTTGTTTCAGTCAATCCCGCATCATCTAAAAGTTTTCTAGCCTCTATGCTAAGGTATGCCAAATCTCCAGAATCAAGCCTTATACCATCAACCGCAATGCCAGTTTCCCTGTAGGCCTGAATTGCATTCTTTACGCCCTTTATGGTATTATATGAATCAACCAAAAGCACAGTTACATCATCTTCATTATGAATCAGCCATTTTTTAAAAGCCTCCAATTCATCCCCATAGTGCATAATATAGAAATGCGGATGAGTACCCGTTCCATCAGTATTATCCACAAAATTTGACGCAACATTTGACGTCCTCTTAACACCCGCAACTATTGCAGCCCTTGAAGGAGTCAAACCCATTAGGTCCGGTGAACGACGCAGACCAAATTCCATAACCGGACGATGTATTCCATCAATATCCGCAGCCCATAGAATACGGGACGCCTTAGTAGCAACCAAAGAACTACTATTAATGCCATTCAAAAATGCGCTTTCCACTATGCCGCACTGCCAAGCAGGGCCAGAAACCCTTAAAAAAGGTTCATTAGGAAACACAACCTCACCCTCAGGCAGCGCATCAATATCCACAGACAGCGGAGCATCCCTAAGCATACCCAAAAAACCCTCATTAAACTTCTGCTCGCCACGCTTATTTCTATAGGTTCTCAAATGTTCAATATGTTCATCAGTAAATTTCCAATTTTTAATCCAATCCAACATAATACCCAGTCCAGCCGTAAGCGTATATCCGCCCTTAAACGGATTTTTTCGTATAAACATTTCAAACGTTTCTTCAACATCATGCTGGCCATCCAAATAAAAAGTATACGGAGTAGTTAAATGGTAGAAATCACACCACAACGGTCCAACATTAGACATTCTTTGCATTCTTGACATTTCATTAATTGATTTTTCAGACATTTTCATAGATTTAGTTTCACAAAAAAAGTCTAGGCACAAAAATAATAATTGTCAAATACAATTAGCTAAAATAACCCGCAGCCGTCAGCACCACTCAGGCGGTTGCATTTCTCTCCTAAAAAAGTCCTGCAGCCGCCCCTTCCCGCAACAGCCAAATCCTATACCAGCTTTTCCAACATTTTTAGCACTATCTTCCTTGTCTTAGCATCTTCTATCATGCCAAACAATTCAATCACCCTGCATAATTCCTTATCAGCCTTTTTAGATTTTTTTACATCTTTTTTTACATCGTCTTTTTTTGTATCATCAGCTATATCTTTATTTTGTACTTTAACATATTCATCATAGCCCTTCAGAAAATACAATATTGACACATCAAATATTTTAGTTATTTTAACCAACTTTTCCATATTTATACGATTTCTGCCCTTCTCATACTTCTGCACCTGCTGGAATGCTATGCCAAGCATTTCACCCAATTTATTTTGGGTAATACCAAGCGCAACCCTTTTAGCCTTTATTTTTGATCCAATAAAAAGATTTATATCCCTATAGTTTTTCTCATCCATACGCACCTTTCATTTTTTATTAAGATAATAAAAAGTAACCCACCAGCTTAGCTGGTGGGTTACTTTTTTATGCTAAAATCAAAACAAACCCTGCGGGATTCAAGCTTGCTTGAAATCACAAGCCTGCGTCAGGGCAAAGTTTGCCGCCGCAATTCGGAGGACAAGGTGCAAGGAAGTTTTGTCTATGGACTTTTTGTGCCTGCAGGCAATCCAAATATACAACTTAAAATTTTAATTTCAAGAAAATTTATGAAAATGATAACAAAATAATTCTCTTGAAAATTTAAAATCACGTTTTAAAATTAAAAAAAACTATACATTGAAATGCAAAAATATATTTTTATAACTGGTGGCGTTGTTTCCTCATTGGGTAAAGGAATAGCGTCAGCAACGGTTGCTGCCTTGCTTCAGGCTAGGGGATTTAAGGTTAATTTGAAAAAATTGGATCCGTATTTAAATGTGGATCCGGGTACTATGAGCCCTACGCAGCATGGCGAGGTTTTTGTTACGGATGATGGCTATGAGGCTGATTTGGATTTGGGGCACTACGAGAGGTTTACGGGTATAAATACCAGTAGAAACAGCAATATAACTACGGGGCAGATATATTCAAAAATAATAGACAGGGAAAGAAAGGGCGAATATCTTGGAAAGACGGTTCAGGTTATACCGCATGTTACTGATATAATAAAGGAATTTATTACTAATGATAATAAAAATGCAGATTTTATTCTGTGTGAAATAGGCGGAACTGTTGGCGATATTGAGGGACTTCCATTCTATGAGGCTATAAGGCAATTGGGCTTTGAGCTTGGAAGAGAAAATACATGCTTTATACATTTGACGTATCTGCCGTATATAAAAACTGCCGAAGAGTTAAAGACAAAACCAACGCAGCACTCGGTAAAGACTTTGCAGTCTTTGGGTATTCAACCGGATATTCTGCTCTGTAGGGCTGATATGGATATACCTGAAAATGAATTGGAAAAAATTTCAAAATTCTGCAATGTTAAAAGGGAAAATGTAATTCCTGCGTTGAATGCAAATGATATATATGAAATACCGCTGGTTTACCATAGCGTTAATTTGGATGACAGGATTGTGGAACACTTTGGAATTGAAAATAAGGAACCGGATTTAAAAATATGGAAGGAAATAGTTCAAAATATTTCGCATCCGGATGAGCATGTAAAAATAGCGGTTGTTGGAAAATATACAGCTTTGAAGGAATCCTATAAGTCTTTGATAGAGGCTATAAAACATGGCGGGATTGCAAACAGTGCTAAGATTGAAATTGTGTGGGTTGAATCAAGACTTATAAATAATGAAGAAGATTTAAAGGTTTTGGAAGATGTGGATGGAATTTTAGTACCTGGCGGATTTGGCAAGGATGGCAGTGAGGGCAAAATATTGGCTATACAATATGCAAGAGAACACAATATACCATTCCTGGGAATATGTCTTGGCATGCAAATGGCGGTTGTGGAATTCTGTAGAAATGTGCTTGGTATTAAAAATGCAAATTCAACGGAATTTGACAAGGATTGCGAACCGGTAATATCGCTAATTGAAGAGTGGGAAAAGGATGGCAAGAAAGAAAAAAGGAGCGAATCATCAGACCTTGGCGGTACAATGAGATTAGGCGAATATCCTGCAGCGCTTGCAGAAAATAGCAGGATTGCAAAGACCTATAAAAAAACTAAAATACAGGAACGCCATAGGCATAGATATGAGGTCAATAATAAATACAAAAACAAAATAGAGGAAAAGGGACTGATATTCTCAGGCACTTCGCCTAATGGCGACCTGATGGAATGTATAGAATTGCCGGATAAAAAATTCTTTATTGGAGTGCAATTCCATCCGGAGTTAAAGTCAAGACCATTTAGTCCAGCACCGCTATTTGTTGAGTTTATTAAGGCTGCAATAGAAAGAAAAATATCATAGCAATTGACTGGATATAACCAAGGTGATTGTGCAGGGCGGGGCGGCCGCAACGGGATTTTTATTGTTTTTTTTTGAAGTTATTCCGCTCCTCTGTGCCAAACCTAATTGGCGAGGTTATCGGTTTTTGTGGACTTCTTGCTCCTTTCAGTCGTTACGGCACTTTGTGGAACGGCAGGCTTGTGATTGCAAGCAAGTGCGAAGGCAAGGAGAAATGTGCTTGCACAATTTCACCAGCGTAGGGCTTTAGCCCGAGTGTTTGCCGAAGCACGATTGGAGCGAAGCGATGGCTCAAGCTTGCATCCCGCCCACTTTGTGCTTCTTGCTCGTTTCACTCATTTCGGCACTTCGCCCGACGACAAGCTAGAAAACTGAAGCAAGCTTCGTTTTCTCGGGCTTTGTGCTTCTTGCTCGTTTCACTCCTCCGCTTCGCTACGGCAAACTGCGGTCTACCGCTCGTTTCACTCACTGGTCATTGTGAGCAAGCTCCCATGCCCTAGACCTTGTTTTCGCTTCGGCACTTTGTGGGACGACAGGCTAGCAAATTCAAGCAAGTGCGAAGGCAAGGGGAAATGTGCTTGCACAATTTCACCAGCGTAGGGCTTTAGCCCGAGTGTTTGCCGAAGCACGATTGGAGCGAAGCGATGGCTC
>CALXSC010000112.1 GCA_944391025.1 uncultured Rickettsiales bacterium | reverse complement strand
GAGAAATAAATAAAGCAACACAACTTACACTTCATGCAGGACTTGGAGCACTTACTAATGCACTTACTGGTAATGATGCACTATCAGGTGCAATAGCAGGAGTAAGTGGTGAAGTATTTGCTGAACTACTAGGCAATCAACTATATGGAACAACAAGTGGAAGTGAACTAAATCCATATCAACAAACAGTATTAAAAGAATATGGAGGTCTAGCAGCAGGCATAAGTTCTTTAATAACAGGCAAAGTTCAAGATTTAGATGTGAGTGATATAAGAGATAATGTATATGCAGGATATAGAGTTGGAAAGAATGCTGTTGAAAACAACCTATTATTATATGTACATGGAACTTTCTCTAATCCTTCAACATTTAGTAAAGAGTTTAAAGAAAGTATGAGAAGATTGACAGGTGATAAAAATGAAATTGATTTTCAGTGGAGTGGTGATAATACAGATGGTGCGAGAGTATCGGCAGCATTGCAATTATTAATGCAGGTTGAGAACTACGAGTTTGCTGAAGGCGAAAAGTTATATTTAGTAGATCATTCACATGGTGGAAATGTTGGAAAATTGTTCAGTAATATGTATGACTATGAAAATAATCCAGATCTTGTTATATTTAACTTTGCAACGCCAAATAGACCAGATTATGTTGCAGATCCTAGGGCTGTATTATATAATATTTATAATACAAGAGATATTATGACACAGGATATTGGGGGAGGAACTGATTTTATTTTTGGTTATATTCCTAATATTTTTAAAGCAAAAAACCCATCTCAAACAGCCACTGAAAAGAATGCAATAAACATACCAGTAACTCAAGAAAATACGGCTAAATATTTTAAACCATATGTTAACAATATTAAAAGTTCACAAAATCCTTTAGAAACATATATAAATCTTATAAACCTTGAAATAAATTTGCCAATTATTATTAAAAATGGACAATTAGATAATCATACAGAAATAAAGAATCCAGAAACGGTAAACGAAATATATAATTATGAAGCAAATAAATATAACGAGGCAGTTAAAGCAATAGATAAATATAATAATTTTATAAATTTTATTAATAAAACAAAGAAATAATTTATGTCGGATTTTACTATAAAAATTTTAATAGCTTTTATATTTTTAATTTTTCCATTGTATGAATTTCTATCCAAGAATTTATATAGTTTTAATATCAAGAATAAGAATAATATGTTATATTTATCCTATATATCTTGTTTGTTTTTATCTTTTATAAAATTCTATTTTGTGGTTGGTATTTTTATTTTTAGTCTTATTTTATACATAAAGGATTATAAAAGTAATCAAAAACATAGTGCCAATGGAATTATACCACTAATATTTTTCTGTTTTGTTTTTTCAAATCTATTTTCTGCCTTTATAGTAAAAATATATGGTCTTAATTTATTTACTGGCTATTTACCAGTTTACTTATATATTATTATCCTGTTTATATTTTTTGTTTTTAGTATAAATTATTTTATAAAAATAATTAAATTAATGATTGATAAATTTTTAACAGCAATTGCCAATGAAAAACATAAACTATAATTTATAAAAGTATAAAAATGTTATGAAATTTATTAATAATATGGATAAAAATGTTAAATAATTTAATTAATAATTTTTTAGGCTATCTTATAATAGTACTTATATTATTTTATTTTCCATTGTATACATTTTTATTGGAAAATAGAGATTTGAAATCTATTTTTAAGATTAATAATTTGCCATATTTTTTTTATATAATTTGTTTATTCTTTATTTTTAATTATAATATATTTATATATTTTTGTATTGTGTTTTTAGGGATAATTATTTTAAATAATCTAAGATTTAATAGTCCGATTTTTGGAAATTTATATTTATTGATATTATTGTTGTGTGGTTTGTTTTTAGAGAACATTGAAGCTGATTTGATATATATATATTTGTTAGCTTTTATTAATTTATTATATGGAAGTTATGCTATAGTGAGAAATTTTATAGGAATTATTTTGTATATAATAAAGTTATTTAAAAATGGCAAGGAAGAAGTATGACGTATTTAATTTTGATGTCAGAAATTCATTCACACAAAGATTGAAACAATCTGCAGCATCTAATATAACAAGCACAGCCATACAATCCACAATAAACGGTGATAGCTTCACAGAATCACTAAAACATCAAGCAATAAACACAATAGTAATGGCAGGAGCTAATTATGCTGCTAATCAGATAGGTAATCTATCCCATGGAAAATTAGATATAGATAATAATACAAATAAATTAACATATACAGAACCACAGATAAACAAAGCTACACAATTACTATTGCATGCAGGATTAGGTGCTGCTACAAATACATTAACAGGAAATGATGCATTAAGTGGAGCTATTAGTGGAGTGGTTGGTGAACTTACAGGTGAATATCTAAAAGGTAAAGGATATAATAAAGAAGATGGAAGCGAAATAGCGGGATTAAGTAGTGGCATATTCTCATTGCTTGTTGGAAAGATGGAAAATCTAGATAGTCAAGATATATCTAATAATGTCTTTGCAGGATATAGAGTAGGAAAGAATGCTAGTGAGAATAATGCTTTCTTTGTAAATAAAAATAAAAAAGCTGTAGTTGTTATAGATGACGGAGATTATAATGCTTATCAGGTTGATAATGATGTATCAAGAGAGGATATTAAGGAAAATCCAGATGGATATAAGGATAATAATATACTATATACTGATATATTTGGTATTGACGGCAATAATGAATTAATTGGTAAAGATTTAACATTAACAGAACAATTATTTAATAACGAAGAAATTCATAATGAATTATTGCTATTGGATGGATTTGATAAGAATTTATCTATAACGGATAATGCAATAAATTTATTAATGAGCGGAAATCTAGATGTTGATACTTTTTTTACATTACAGAATGCTGTGAATAATGGAGCAGATGATTATACACTATTAAATCTAGTAGCAAATAATATAACTGTAACACTTACTACAAAAGATAATGTCTTAAATAATAAACCATTTTCAATGCTTTCAAATTTATTTAATTTATCTATTGAAAATCATCAGTTTATAGATCCAACAATGCAATCAAATAAAAGAATAGATTGTACTGGTGGATGTGGTAACTATGGCGCTAGCAGGAGAAAGAAAAGTGGATTTAGATATGAACACGATGGTGTAGATATGTTGACAGATATTAATGACCCAATTTATGCACCAAATAGTGGCGTAGTTAAAATAAGTTCCACACCAGATTTACCACTAGTTAGGATAACATCAAAAAATAGTAATTCAATTTATAATACATCTTCTACTTTATATTTAGAACCGGTAGTTAAAAATGGTCAAAATGTAGAACAAGGTCAATTAATAGGACATCAAAAAGATATTAGTAGTGTTTATAAAAATACTCCAACTCACACACATATAAGAATTGAAAGTAAAGATTATAATTTTAAAACAAACAAAGATCATACTAATCCGACTCCTTTAATATTTAAAAATAACAAATGGTAAATAAAATGAATAAAAAATTTTTAATAATTATTTTATTAATATCAAATATAAACATATTGAATGCTCATGATTTTTCAATTTCTGAAAATTTTGATCCAGTATTACTAACAGAAGTTAATTTTAACAAAGATATGTCAATAGAAACAGATACAACCTCATATATTGTCTATAAAAATAAAATTTATAAGAATATTTATAATAAAGACCAAAATATTGGTTATGTATTTGAATATAGTGATAATTGTATAAATTTTAGTAAAAAAGCAGATAATGTTTTAAGTTATCTACCGAATAGTTGTTACATTACTATTGAACTATTAATAAATAATGAAAAAATTTGGCAATATATTTGTAATAATAAACAATGTAAGAAATTTAATATATTTATAGAGTCTATGTATGAGCCAGAATTTGGAGAAGATAGATCGGAAGAAACATTTAATCAAACAAAAGCTTATGATGGTTCTAACTTTTATGATAAGATAATTGAAATTAAATGAATTATTATATTAAAATAACAAATTATAATATAAGAATAATTAAGGAAAGTTATGAAATATATATGATATAAATCCTTTAACCTCCATTACCAATGAATACCTGTCAGCTTTAAGAATAAACAGCATAGACACAAATAAAACAGAAAAGACAGGCATACACAATTATGGAAGACTATATTCAAATAAAAATTTAGAAATAAATTCAAATTCAGTATTGCATAATAATAAATACGCTTTAATATATTCAAATAGTGATATAAGCTTTAATATAAATAAAGTGTTATTCAATAATGAAAACAACATTGGACAGGGAATATTCGCAAATAATGATATAAACATAAGAGGATATAGATCAACATCTTCTAGCAATATATTTAATATACTAAAAGACAACAACGGCAACATATTAAGAGATAGCAATGGCAATCCAA
>CALXSC010000111.1 GCA_944391025.1 uncultured Rickettsiales bacterium | reverse complement strand
GTGGGCAATACACCTTTTATGTAAAGGGTTAGTCTTTCATTAGAAAGTCAGTCTTACACCCACCTGGCAGTGCCAGCGTGAGCTGATGTCGCTCTTCTTGATTTCGGCATTGTTGTAGTAATACAATGGAGTCGTTTTATCAGCAGCAAATTCCTTAAGAGTCAGTGGAGAAAGGTTGTAAGCAGATTCATAGCTTGCACCCCATTTCTTGTTCAGCATATTGGCAAAGTTGATGATGTCGAATGTAAATTCCAGTTTGCCCATACCCTGAATATTGTAGATAGTCTGAGCCAAGTGTAAATCAATTTCATGTTCCCATTTGCTCAGGTTTGAATTACGTTCTGCATACTGACCTCTGTGGTTCTTTGCATAACTGTCGTTTTCAATCCATTGCTTGAAAGCTTCACGGCTCTGTGCAGCAGTCATGATAACCTTGCCTGTTTCTTCATCAATATTATCAACGAAGGTCATTTTGTTTAACTCTTCATCAGTTGGTATGTAAAGCAAAGAGTTACCCTTTTGGCCGTCACCGTTAAAGTCCTGCTTTTCGTTCATTGTCAGGCTGTAGCGGCTTCCTGAGAATCCATTATAAATAACAGCAATTGTGGTGCTTGTCCATCCATTCCAGTATTTAGGACTATTATAAGATGCCTGAACCATTACACGATGAGGAATATCGAATTTAGAGAAGCCAAGCTCATTCTGAGAATTGGTATCTACAGAGTAGTTGTATTTCCAGTTAGAGTAAGCTACTGAACTTGTTCCATCGTTTACTGATTTTGCATGTCCAAAGGTGTAAGATGCAGACATGTCCAAACCAAAGTTGAAATGTTTTTCCAGCAATGCCGATAAAGCATATGTATATCCTTTATTAGTATTTCTCAGGTTGATGATGCTATAATAATCGCTTTGTCCTTTAGTATAATATGGAGCGACTGATGCCTCCACTCCAGGGATTGCATATACTTTTTCACCGTTATTTGTCAGTGCCAAGTTCTCAAAGAATACGTTATTCATGGTTTTTGAATAGATACCTTCCAATGTCATTTTGATATCACCCGGCAGTCTCTGTTCCAAGGCAAGGTTAGCGCGGAATACTTGCGGATATTTGAAGTCTTTAGATACAGTTACGATATCCGGGCTGAAATAACCGCTTCCAGAATTTGCTCCAGCCATAGGATTGTTGGCATACTGTCCTAAAGAAGGAGCTGTGTGGGTATGATTTTTACCATCTTTGGGTTCGATAGTGGTACCTTTGCTTTCCATACCTGTATTGTTGAATGCATTTGACAACCATACAAATGGTACGCGACCTGTAAAGATACCTATACCACCACGCAATAAAGTCTTATGTGAGTCATTGGTATACCAACGGAATCCTACGCGCGGTGAGAACAGGACTTTTGCACTTGGGTTTTCTCCTACACGAACGCCAAAACCTTTTTGTGCAGCATATTCATTAAATGTAGGGTTCTCAGTCGGATTATTAAATACTACCGGAATATCAATACGCAAACCATACGTCAGGTTGAAGTTGTTGCTGACATCCCATTTATCTTGTGCATAGAAACCAAACTGGCCAGATTTCATGGCAGGAGCCCATTGTGTGTCGCCTCCCGTTAATTCTGGGTCCGTGTATTTGTAAGAGAATTTATAAGGCTGATCATCCAGGAATCGTTGTAAGTCAGCATAATACCAAGAACCATTTACAGCTTGGATAAACAGATTCTTCATGCGGTATATTTCGTTGTGTGTACCGAATGTCAGTGTATGGTTACCTAAATACCAAGAAAGGTTATCTTCGAATGTATAAATGTCTTGATCCAAGTAGTTGGCACCAGAAGAATACTCTGTACCGATGTTAGCGGTAATGGCTGTTTTTTGGTCACCACCTAAAATGTCTTCAATCTGGACTGTAGGACCTTGGTAAGCTACGTCACGGTGGTCACGAATGAAGCTGGCTGAAGCACGGAATTCATTGTACAAATTCTGTCCCAAGTGAGAGTTCAACTCTGCTACGATAGAATTTGTTTTATTGTTCATACGGTAGCCACTGTTTACGAAAGTGTATGAAGTGGATCCCACTCCGTAGTTGTCATCGTATGAGTTGTTGTGTTGGTAACGCAGAGCTAATTTGTGGTTCTGGTTGATGTTCCAGTCAATACGAGCTAACAGCCCAAATGATTTACTTTCAATATCGCGCTGTCCATAGTTTTCCTGAATACCTGTTAGTTTAGCATATTGGTCAGCAATCTGTTTGGCTACATCATTGGTGATATAGCTGTCAGTATATCCCGGGTAAATACTTGAAGGATAAGATTCTTTCTTCGCTTCTGCACTTACAAAGTAGAACAATTTGTCTTTTACGATGGCACCGCCCAATGTTCCACCGTAAGTACGAGTATACTGCTGAGTGAGTGGAGACTTCTCATAACCGCGTACGGCACTGTATTTACCATACATGTTCTGGTTGTTGAAGTAAGTGTAAGCCGAACCGTGAGTGGTGTTAGTACCCTGCTTGGTGATGGCATTGATACCACCTCCGGTAAATCCGCTCTGACGTACATCGAAAGGAGCAACGACTACTTGGATTTCTTGGATAGCATCCATAGAAATCGGGTTGGCACCTGTCTGGCCACCGTTAGTTCCAGATGCTGACAAACCGAACACGTCGTTACTTACTGTACCGTCAATCTGGAAACTGTTGTAACGGTTGTTTGAACCGGCGAATGTGATACCTCCGTTCTTTGAAGTCATGGCCATCGGCATGTTCTTCACGATGTCGTACACGTTACGGTCGACAGTCGGAGTGTTTTCGATTTTCTGTGTAGAGAAGTTGTGTGCAGCTCCGGCATTCGCTTTTGCATCAGCTACGACTACTACTTCGTCCAACAGTTCTGAACTTGGTTTCATTTCGGCATTCAGGCTGAGTGTGTTACCCAGTTCAAGTGAAATACCTGTAAATGCAGTTTTGTTGTAACCTACGTATGAGATTTCAATTTTGTAGGGACCACCGGTACGCATACCTTGGATGGTGTAACGTCCATCTACGTTTGTAACTGCACCGTAGAGAGTTCCTGACGGTTCGTGGATAGCTACCACTGTAGCACCGATAACCGGGGCTTTGGTTTCATCTAAAACTTTTCCGCTGATAGCAGAAGTTGTTACCTGAGCATTTGCGCCAACAGCCATAGCTGAAACGACCAATGCGGAGTACAGGAATTTGGAATGATGTACCATAAATTTTTAATTAAATAAATTGTAAATCTATTTTCGCGTTGTTGTTCGCTAAATACTTTGTAGTTAAGTTCGTTGATTCTTTTTGTATTACTTAGTTTTTTCTGTTGCAAAGTTAAAAAATCTTTTCAACGAATAATTAGAGAGTGGACGATTTAACAAATTAGGCAGTCGATAATTAACTTTTTTATTTTTCTATCGGATAGGGAATATAGAACGACAGATTCCTTTTTTCTTGATTTTGTGTGAGTTGCATAATTCAGGTAATATGTAATAAGTTTGTAATTTGTGGACTAATGAAAGAAGAATCTGACAAGGTTATTGTATGAATCCTGAATTTATTTTCATTTTGCTTTGTGGTTGA
>CALXSC010000110.1 GCA_944391025.1 uncultured Rickettsiales bacterium | reverse complement strand
TGATTACTTGCTCCCACACCAACGCATTCCACTCTTCAATAGCTACATCACGGCTATTAATAAGAGCCTCATACACTGGATATGAAAAATGTCCACGTGGCCACACAATAATCTGACCATCACACAGTGAGTTAGCACAGTGAAGATTAGCCCTAAGCTCTTTCTCACAATGCTGAATTCTTCTCTCAATAAGCTGTCTGAACTGGTCTTCATAATCCTTCATTGTGATTTGCTCTTCTGGAGTCCAGTAATCAACAACTACTAAGTTCTTAACCAGATTAGAATATTCTTCTCTTGTCATCTTTATCTACGGTTATCCTATACACCATAAGGTTCTAAATTAATACTACCTGGATGGGATTGCTCCCACCCAACGCACTAGACCTAAAGCCTATTTATACTCGTCTAGTCGAGTTTTTTAATGGAACACAATATTTTATTGCTACAAAATGGAACAATAAATGTTAAAAATACAAAAAGAAGCAAACGAAATGAATAAAGGTATTAAAGTCCCTAAATGAACAAAACACGAAGAATTTGAAATCGGTGATTTTTGGGGAGAAGTTGCCAGTACCCCACCCTATTATCTACTTCAAAAAACGTATCTGGTTCAATAGAAATGAGACTCCCCTCATCATCACGAATCAGAGAGTCTCCAATTTTCATACCTTTAACACACTTTATCATGCAGCGATATCAAATACAGGCACGAAATCATCACCTACCTGACCAGTTGTAAACAACCTAGTACGGAAGGCAACTTGATCTGCATATTTGATCTTCTTGCCGACAAGTGCATCAATACCGTCTTTAACCTTCGGATATTTCTTGTACTCATCAACAGCAGTTCCTTTAGCCGTCATACGTTCAGCAGTCGGCGTATTGTCTTCATTATAGACTACACGCAACTTAGTAAACGTACTTGGGAAGAACTTACGGAAACTACCATCTTCCATCTGAACCCAGATGTATTGTGAAGTCCGAGGCTTACCGTCATTACCCACAAAATGGGTTTCAAATGCCCTGTAGTTAGCAGGAATAGTAAACGTTTCACCTGGAGCTACCGTAAGTACATCAAACGAACGTACTGCACCCGAAAGTTCTCTAACTTCCTTATCACCCTGAGCTATCGCACGAGTGATTTCATCTTTCAACTCTAACATAGTTGTAAATAATTAATTGATTAAACCTGACAACCTATACACTATAGGCTGTTTCGTCCCGTCTCATCAGAGGTTATTTTATACTCTCCGGGCTGAGTACAGTTAATACACTATTGTGTGCACTACCTGCAGGATAATATAGAAGCCCTACGGGCTAGGTTATACAATGCTTCTACGGGCTAGGATATTTTCCAAAATATATTTTAGAAGGGGTTATTTGTTAGAATGATTTAGTAAATAAAATAGGAGAAACATATAATGAGCGGGAACAAAAAATAAGGGCAATCCCCACGAATGTGTGAGAATTGCCCTATTAAAGGAGTAGGATTTGAGACTTACTTGCAAATCTTAACAAAATCTTCAAGATAAAACTCGATGAAGTTGACGGAAGTATCTCCGCGTTTCTTGCGGTGAATAGGTATTCCAGCTAATGAAAGAATGTAAACTTGTTCAAGTGAAGTTAACTCTACTTGAACAGGTTGCATAAATCGCTCCTCAACTGGGTCAGTTTCCATTCCCCAAAGTTTATCCATATTGTTGCCAAAGGTAACAAAATCAGATAAAGGGACTTTAATGAAGTATCCTTTATCATCCTGGAGTACTTTGTATCCTTTGGACTCTGCAACAACTATCTGTGTAGTAGTGTCGAGATAAATTGTAAGTATTGTTTCCATTTTGAAAGAATTTTAGAGTTAGTAAATAAAATAAGGGCAGTTTAGCCACATGCCCAGGTGGTGAGGTGTTAGCCTACGACTTCAAGGCAAGTCAAGTAGTTGACGTACGGAAGTCCGTTAAAGCCCGTGGCTTCGTAAGGGACTTTCCGTACTCGTATCTTCTTGCCTTTGACCGCCTCAACTACTGCATTGAGTGCTTCGTATGCATCTGCGTGCTCCATGATTGTCTTCCGGTACAGCTTGTCGAATGAGCCGTTGGGTTCGATAATCTTGTGGTCGAATGTGACCTTAGCCCGCATAATCATCGAAGTGAACACGTTGCCCACAACGTCAGTGGTGAACACAGCTTGCGGGTTTGCGTTCTCCGCTATCTTGCCGCCGTTCCCTCTGGACACGCACGTATGTCCAGTAATCGTAAACTCTACGCCATCAAGCAGCTTGCTGTTACCACTACCACCACCTGCAAGGTTGATGTTCTTGTAAGCACTTTGCAATGCGTTTCCCGTTAATTCAATAAATTCCAACATAGTTGAAGTATTTTAAATTAGTGAAGCTTAGTTAGTCGCCTGCTTCGATTGGCCAAGCCCGTTTACTTAGAACGGGCCGAAAGCAACCAGTTGTTTATAGTCCGACTGGTCGCTGGACTCTTCCCGACAATCCTCACGGTAATGCCGAGGACGTGCACGGAACGCACGTATTTTTATTTATTCTAAATTATTATAAAAGTTAAACAGGCTAGGTTATTTTCCCATTTGAATCCCGAGGGGGATTCAAATATCTAGTAGACTCTCATATTTATAATATACTAAAATTTTTTTATCATACACTCTCGTCTTTGCAATATAATAAATTTTTTTTAAATATGAACTCTCCTATTTACAATATAATAAATTATTTATAATATACTAATTTTTTTATTATGCGAGGTATTTTATATTCTGATTTTCAAATACTTATAATAAAATTTTAGACTTTAATTTGGATAATAATTTTAAAAATATATATTTGCAGTAGGTTTTGCAGTATAGCAGAATAGGTTTTGCAGTCTATATAGGAAGCCCTGCAAAGCCACGTTTTTTGAACTTCACATTAATATAAACTTAAATAAATTTTTTTATGATTACTAAAATTCTAAAAGGAAACGGGAACTACTTATCGGGGTATGTCACGGAACTTCCGTCTCACTGTTTAATAAATAAAGGAATCACTGGATGCGGTGGAACGACATTAGAATTAGAAAGTAAAAGAGATAGTATAATATTATGCCCTACTAAAAACTTAGTAACATCTAAATCATCTTTAGGTTACTTTGGAGTGGATGGATCTGTTACAAGAAGAGATATTGAACTATATTTAATGACAGAGAAATCTTATAAAAAGATTATAGCTACTTATGATGCTTTAGAAAAACTTATAGATATAATTCCTAATTATAATGAGTATTTTTTACTAATTGACGAATATCATTTATTATTTAATGATTACAGTTTTAGAAGCAAACCCATAATGTTTATTTTAAATAACTTTACTAAATTTAAAGATTGGGCATTTATGACAGCTACTCCACTTAAAGAAGAGTTTATTTTAAATGAATTGAAAGATGTAGAGCAAATTACTTATCAGTGGGCGGATTCAACATTAGTAAATATAAACATTAGAGATACATGTTTTATTCAAAAAGAACTATTAAATTTAATATCTCTTTATAAAGATAGAAATCTACATATATTTCTAAATTCAGTAACTACTATTAAAAATATAATAAGTAAATTAGATACAGAAGATTATAGAATAGTATGTTCGGAGAATAGTAAAACTAAAATAACTAATTTTAGTAAGATAACAAGTCCGATTAAAAAATTAAATTTCTATACATCCTGTGCATTTGAAGGATGCGACATTTATGATGAGAATGGATATACCATTATAATTTCAGATACTACAATTTCAACAACAGTGTTAGATATATCCACTAAAATTAGACAAGTATGTGGACGGATAAGAAATTCTAAGTATAAAGATCAGGTGACTCTTATATTAAATACAAACAAGCATAGATATGCTGGAACTACAGATTCTATGTTTTATTCAGAAGTGGCTAAATCTGAAAAACTCGGAAAAATAAAATCCGAGCAATTTAAAAAAGAATCAGAAGATGAAAAACAAGCAGACCTTAGACTTTATAATAGAGAAACTTTCTCATCTATATATTTAAATCTATACGAAGATGTTATCTTTTATGATGAGAATTTAAAAAAGCTTGATATTTACAATTATAATTTAATATCAGAAATATATAATAATTCTATATCCGTATTAAATGAATGTGCTAAATATAATTTTAAACCTGAAATTACTAAGCATTATAATAAAGGGCTAAATTGGATTAGAAATAAAATAAAAGAATTAGATAAATACGAATATACTTATCAAGAATTAGAAGATTTATTTAAAGAACTATTTAAAGAACATAATTTAATCTGGAATAAAAATACATCAATAAAAAAACATTTTCCAGAATATATCAAAAAAGTTAAAACAGTTAATAATAAACGTGAAACTTATTATATATTTAATTTATGAAAAGAACACGTAGAAATAATAAAAGGAGACCCTAAATAAGAGTCTCCTTTCTTTTTATATACTTTCCCCAACTCTGTATGGGGGGGGGATTTAATTATATATACATTAAATTGTGCCTTAAAATAAAAAGCAGACTTATTTAGAGTCTGCTAGAAATTGTTTAATACTGTCATTGAATTCATTTAGTAAATCTACATTATAATTAGGATCTTTAACTGATATAGCATTTAATGTATCTTGAAATGCTATATAGAATTGTTCATTAGTTAACTTTTCTTTCTCAGCTTCTTCTACAGCCATTAGAGACATCTTAATTGCACATTGACATAATGTCCATACTCTATGCTTAACATTAGTAAATCTTCCATTACTAAATAGTTTAGTTAAAACATCTTTCATATTCATCAGGATTTTCTATATATGTATATTTATCTAAGCTATCGTATATTCCAACAATACTACCTCCAGTTACTTTATTTCTAAATGTATAAAGTTTTATTTTCTCTTCATTCTCGATTGTATCTTCTTTAAGATAATTATCTAGAATAGCTTCAGCTTCTCTAGTAGTACCTTCAAATTCTTGCTGATAAATAATTTCATCTGGAGTTATCTTCTTTAATTTCTTTTCTAAATTTGTAGTCTTTAAAATTTTTCCATTTAATTTATATATCGCTATTATCATAGTCGGGGTACTGAGACTCGAACTCAGGTAAACGGTTTTCATTTATACCATTATAGAATATATTATATACTATAAGGATTAGACTATCATATCCAGTCCTAAGACCAGCTTCTTTGTTTAGTCGTTCACGCTGCACGTAAAAACTGCTTGCGCCTTGTCATTATTCATTTCCAAGTCAATTAAAAGAAGTTCTACTTAAAGGTTATGAATTATTCTTTAAGCATCCAACATTTTAAAATAATAATTATTCCAAACTTTATTTATATTTTTTAATAAAGTATTTCTACAAGTTTTTAATATTTTAGTCTTTACTATATTATTCTCCATTAAGTACTTACAACATTCTGAAATCGTTCCAAACCTATTTATCTCATTTCCATTTAAATCATACTGGAGGATATACTTTTGATTTGATTTATTTAATCCAGCATCTGATAGTATTCTTTTTACTACAGAATGTTTTATATTTAAGAGATTAGCTACTTTCTTTTGATTTTTTAATTCTAAGTATTTAGTAATAACTATATTTTTTAATTCTTCTGTAATATCATAGCTAGATTCAGAGATCTTTTGATTTCTTGAACCATAAGTATCAGTTTGAGAATGACAATTAGGACATAAAAATCTTAAATTTTCTAATCGATTATCATTATTTTCTCCATTAATATGATCTAATTCTAATGATAAAGTTTTACCTTGCCATTCTGTAATTCCACATATAGCACACTTATAAGGAATTAATTTCTCTTTAATAATAACTTTCCTTAGAACAGTTCTAGTATGCTTAGAATTTTTACAAAAGAGTTTATCCTTATCGATTTTTTTCTGTTGAGTACAAATTGATAAAGAACTTTTTCCTCTAAAATCTCTTCCAGATATATTTAAATCTGTCATACGTTGCTTAACCTGAGAATATCCCCATGAATTTCCTTTAGTAGAATATCCAAGTTTAAATAAAACTTCTGAAATATTAAGACTTGACTTAACTAAGTCTATAAATTCTTTATCCGTAAGTTTATAAATTCTATTTTCCATAATTATTATTTTCTTTAGAGACCGCTGTAATAACCACTATACTATACCCCAAAGTTTAAGCTAGTAGCTTAAAACTTCTTAGAAAGTTCTACTAGCTTATTGATTTTATGAGTGAGATTGTGTATGATAAGTTCCGTAAAGGAATCAATCATTTCCAAAACTTCCTCAGCTTCATCTTCAGTAAAGTCTTCTAATTTAAGGAGTTCATTAAATCTATTAAGATTAAGATCAGTACTTTCAACACATTCTACAAATACTTGATCATCAAGTTCTTTAATGTTTTCCTTAAATTCTTTTACAAATTCCTTTACTTCTGAATCATCAAATTCTTCTTCAGCTGTTTCTACTGAAACACTAATATTATCTCCATCTCTTACTATATGAAGTTTATTTCCATTTACTTCATATGTCTCATCCATCTTGTCAGGAATTAGATTCCCAAACAACTGGAATAAGTTTTCTAGTTCTGTAAATTTTGGTACAACGTTCATAATTCATTTTATTTTTTAATTACACTGCAAAGATATAATAAATACCCTAAAGTGAAAAGTTAATAAATATTAAAGTGTTGTACCTCAGAAAGATATATACTAATTTTAAATTTACTTTACTTTATATTTTCTTTTTGACAATTTACCTCCAGATTTAAATGCAAACTCCACCCATTCTTTATAAGGAACTCTTGAAAAGTCAATTAGTCTAGGTCTTCCTAATCTATCGACTGCCACATTTCCTGGATTTATATCGTCTATTACAATTCTTCTATTAGTATAAGATTTACTATCTAAACCCTAAACTGGTCTAAATCCAGCTTTACGCATAGGTTTGTCCAGCATGTCTAGATACCTAGGAAAGTCTTCCTCACTTACAACTTTCATTCTTTTCTAAACATATACAGGAAGTTCTCCCCATTCATCAGTAACATATCCTATATGTTTAGATTTTGCTACAGCGGGAAGTTTATTCATTAATGCCATTTCTTCCGGAGGTATTGTTGAGAATTTAGCTACTGTTCCTGGAGTATTCTGAATTACTATAGACTAAGCTCCTCTGCCTATTTCTCTATCTACATACTGAGAAACATCACCTAAGTACTCAACTCCTCTTTTAAATGGGCTTCTAGCTGCTTTAGCTGCAGAAACTGCTTTACCAATACTTCCTCCAGTAGTTCCCATACTTAAAGTTTCTATAGCATTACCTTTAGCATAATCATAAGCTGCATCTATTGCTGCCTATCCTTCTGGAGTAGTTGGATCAAAATTAGTCTAGTTTCCTTGCATACCGTAACCAAATGCATTAGTATTATAAAAGTTTTGTTTATTTCTATAATACTCTGCTCTATCTGCATCAGTTACAGTTGCTTCTTTGGATTGTTTTCTATATTCTTTTCCCATATAACGCAGATAATCTTCATCTGTCATCTATTTAGGAAGAATATATTCACGTATTACAACTCTTGTATTATCTTGTGGTGTTGGCATTGTTTATTATATTAGAATTAGTACAATAGCTGCAACTAAAATACCTAGCACATCATATTCTAATGAAGAATTATCTTTATTCTTAACTTTTCTATAAAATTCTTTAGCTAAACTAAGTACACATCCAGCTACTACACCTATAACTATATTATACAATCCTAAAAGGAATGTTACTAGTAAAGTAATTATTGCATCAATATAATAAGGTCTTTCTTTAAACCATGCTTTAATTTTTTCTAATAATTGTTTCATTACTTAAAATTATTTTGTAATTTAGTAAAATATTTTGATCTCTATAATAATTTTCCTCCACTCTAATAATTTATCTGAAAGTGTCTGCTATTATCCTTAACCTGCTATATGTACTATTTGTTTCCAGGATTCCATCTCTTAATAGCAGTATCTACATCTCCAGCTGACTCCTACACTAATCTAATCATAGTAGCTACAGCGGCTTTTCCTGGATCAATAACTAAATCTTCTGGATTATCAGGATTTATACCATATTTTCTATATAACTTTTTAGATTCATCAGTAAGATACTGTGTTCTTATCTAGGTTAATCCTACAGATCTTTTAGGACTTCTCAGTCTCATAAGGTAATATTTTATATAATAATCAGGACTTTGTGCATTATTATCAAAAAGTTTTTTTGCAGTTAGTCCTATATTTTGAAGAATACTATTTCTTTTACCATACTAAGATTCTACTCCTAAAATACCTAGAGAAGCTAGAGCAAGCTAATTATAAGTATCACTATCAATACCTAAATCTTTCATCAGTTCCTTTTTATTCTTTTCTAAGGACTCCGCAAAGTTATATATGGTACTATTCTATTTATCATTAAGTTCTTCTATATCCCAAGTAGTATTAATAGTAGGTTGAGATATAGGAGGCAATTCTCTAGTAACAACTCTTGTGTTGTCTTGTGGCTATTCTATATTAAATAATCTATCAGACATTTATAGCATACTAAATTCGTTTGTCCAATCGTGCATAATCTTTATGAGGTCTTTCAAATTTATCCATAAAAACTCTAGTAGCATCTTCTACAGTATCAGTCTATAATAAAGAATTTAATGCAGATTTCTCTGTATTATTTAATTCCCACCATAGATAATCTAACTACTACTATAAAGTTGGATTTTCTCCATACATCTAAAATAATCTATCTTTTCTATCATTAGTCCACTAAGCTATTCCATAAGATTGATGTCCATCTCTAGATACAGCAGAAGTGTTTAATTGACTTTCCTACATTAAATTTCCATAAATGCCTCTAGCTTGATTTTCAGTTAATCCTTTGTCCATAAAGAACTAAATCACTTCAGGCTATTCAGAAGTTTCTTGTTCTCCCATAGGTGATACAGGAAGTACATCTTCTAAATATGGATTCTAAATCACTTCAGGCTATTCAGAAGTTTCTTGTTTATAATATAAATTCTAAACTTCATCATATCCTTTAGGTTTTACTGGAGGCATTTCTGTAGGCTCATATAAAACAAAAAACTTTTCAAAATCAGTCATTATAACTAATATTCATGAACATTATTATAAGTAACCGCTATTTCATGATCTACATAAAACTTAATATCTTCATTTTTAAAAAAGATACTATCACATTCCTACTCTGTAGGGAAATGATCAAGTTCAAATCTAATAGTCTTTAAAGGTCTAGAGTGTTTACCTTTAGTCCATACCCAAGCATCCATCATAAAATTTCTCATAATTATATTACAGGTAAATTAATATAATAATTAGTAAACTAGTCTACAGGAAATTCTAAACAAGTCTGAACTTTCTAAGGATCATCAACTAGTTTCTTTATTTTATCTATATCTTCAGGATATAGTTTTTTAATATAACAATGTTTAAAATCTATATTATTGTTCTTCAGTAATTATAGGATAATCAGTATTCTATCCAGGAACTAATCTCTAAATTATTTTTAATCCAGACTAAATTCTATCTGACGCTTTTCTAGGTAATAATTTTACTGGAGTATTTACTTGAGTATTATCTGATTGTTGAACTATAGAAGAACCTATTTCGAATTTAGGTACAACGTTCATGTAATTTTTTATTATTGATTAATTGATTATTTATAATTATCTATTACAGATTGACAAATATAAAGAACTGTATCCATATCCCAATCTGATTTTAACTAATTTACAGCCATACAAACTAACTAAACATTATCCTCGGTATATCCTTTTCCTTGTATAATCTAATCTATACTTAAATTAGTATATACTCTTCCAGAATCTATTTCATATGTCATTGGAATTTTAGAAATTGCACACAAACCTTGTTGTTTATTCCATAAGTCTAAAATAAATTCTTTTGTAATGGTACATGGAATTCCTTTTCTTTTTGCTCTATCCTTAGCATTTAGAACTCTATCCTAAATAATTTTATATAGCTTTTTTTTCATTAGTATAATTTTGTCTAGTCTCTAGATTCTATTTTCTTTTACATTCCTTACAACGTCCGTCTTTATGCCCTCTTATTTCATAGGCAGTATGTGAGTCGAATTCAGATACATCTAAACTTCTTCCACATACTAAACACTTCAGTTTATCTCCATCCCAATGCTTTTCATATTCTAATTTGTCCTCACATTCTCTACAAATAGTATGGAACTCCTCTTTATTTGTTTCTTTATTTAAACTTCTTTTAAAATTTTCTCTATTCCTTCTTAAAGTTTTACCACATTTAGGACATATAACATATATAAGTTTAGACATACTACAAAATTATTAAACATTAGTGATTAAACTTCCTTACATTAGCAGCAAACGTAGCTCTTTTCCTAATCTTTGGATCTGAACTATTCTTTCCTTTTCTAATACATTCTTCAGTTACTTTTCCTCCACAGTACTCACGAAACTTACCGCGATTCTACTTCTTAATATGTATCTTATGTCCTTTTTTAAACTTTTCTATTACTTGCTCTCCAAAACTTAGATTAGAAAGAGCTGTTAAGTTTGTTTTATTCTAACTCTAATTCATAAGACTAAATTATTTTATTAAATTAATATTATTCATTATACATTATATTTACAATTACTATTTTATTTGGATATACAAATTTAATAAATATATTTGTATTGTTAAAATGAATATTATTAAAAATATACTTATAAAATTATATATGCAAATATACTTTAGAAAATAATTATATAATGTATCTTATTTAATAATATTTAGAGTATTATAATTTATAAAGATAAATATTTTAATTATAATTTATTTTAAAATAGATTAAATATTAGTAATGGTAGATATTTTATTATAAGATTAAGTAAAGCGATATAGTAAAATAAAGTATATGATGAATGTTGATAAGAAAAATGGTAATGTTGGGTTTTCAGAGAAAGAACATAAGTATTTTGATTTAAATAATCCTGAAAAGAATTATATCTCTGTTACTACTTTAATTGGAAGATATGAGCAGCCTTTTGATCAAGATTTCTGGAGTGCATATAAGGCTTTAGAAAAGTTGATCCCAAAAGAAGGCTGGCAAATAGAAAAGAAGTCTTTATTAAATTCTAAAGTATTCAATAAGGATATTTTAGGTATTTATAATATTTCAGAATTAGAATTTAATAAAGCTCAGCAAGATATACTAGATTCTTGGGAAAAGAAAAAACGAGAATCTTGTGAGAGAGGAACTAAGATACATGCTGAATTAGAGAATTCTTTTTATGATTTAGGTAAGAATGTTACTCTCCAAAAATTTGGAATTGGAGGAAAATTTGAATGTAGAAAGGATTATTCTAATTTAGATTTAGAGAATGGAGTATATCCAGAATATTTAATATATAGAGAGTCGGAAGATGGTATATTAAGGTTAGCTGGACAAATAGATTTAGTAATTAAACAAGGTAATGATATAATTTTAGTAGATCATAAAACTAATGAAAAAATAGAACAAAAAGGAGGGTTTGATACAAAAACTAAGGCAACTGCTAAGATGTTATATCCTTTAAATAATCTTGAAGACTGTAATTTTATTCATTATTCTTTACAGCTTTCTGTTTATGCTTGGATGTTACAAAAATTAAATCCTAACTTTAATATTAAAGATCTAATCATTAATCATTATGATCATAATGGTAATAATACTTTATATCATTGTGATTATTTAAAAGATGATGTAGAAAGAATGTTATATCATTATAAGAAGCAGATAATCTTAGAAAATCAACGTGCTAAAAGAAGGAGAATAGAATATTGATTCTATTCTTTTGTTTTATGTATTATGAATTTGGTGGATATAATAGATGGTACAGTGAAGAATGCTCTTAATATTAACGATGAGTTAAGTAAAAGTAGATTAAGAATATGTTATTTATGTCCGTTATATTCTACAAAGAATGGAGGATCATGTAATAACAATTTATGGTTAGATCCTGTTACAGGAGATACCAGTAATGTATATAAATAGGGATATAAGCGAGGATGTGGATGTATTTTAAATTCTAAGACTAGAATACCTCATGCAGTATGCCCAGTAAATAAATGGTAATATGGATAATGTAAGACTAAAATTAACAGAAAATGAAAAAATAGCAAATATTGCTACTGATTTAAATGGTCAATCCTTTAGTATGAATGAAAAAGATATTAATAAAGTGATTGAAAATGAAAAGAAAAATAAGTTTAATGGTGAATTAGAAAAGTATATGAACGAGATGAAAGAATATGATGAAACTATGAAACAACTTCAAGATAGTATGGGGAAAGATCCTACTAAACTTGAAATAAAACCTATCCACGAACAAATTATTATTAAACCTTTTGAGCATAACCCATTTCAAAAATTTGAAGTTAAAAATGGTATTATTACTGATACTGGAGGATTTAAGGCGAATGTTGATATAAATCCGTTGACAGGTAAAATGGAAGAACAGGAACAAGTAATTCTCACAGGTTGTGTGATGGAAGTAGGTCCAGAGGTTAAATATGTAAAACCTGGTGATGTTGTATTTTATCATAGACGTAATAGAATTCCTATCCCGTTCTTTAAACAAGGTTTTTATAATCTTGAAGAGAGATATGTATTAGCAGTAGTTAATGAAGGATTAACTGAACGTTTTAATAAAATTAATGAAGATTAATTATGAAGATATTGAGTTCTTATGGAAGAACGTATTAATATGTATAAAAAACTAAAGGAAAATGGAATCAAACTTGTTAGAGCATAATGAGGATAAGGTTTATTTCAATGCTGGCGATGTTGTACAACTTAAACAGGACATCCCTAATAAACCTGTAATGATTGTCGTAAAGAAAGAAACTTCTTTATTTAAGCACGATAGTAAGAGACTTGAAGATAAAAGACCTATTTTAAAAGGAATCAGATGTAGGTGGTTTACAACTACAGGAGAGTTACAAGAAACTGTTTGGAATACAAAGGATCTCATCCATGTAAAATAATTAAGTAATTATGGACGAACAATTACAACAAGCATTTATACAATTCTTAGCTCAGAAGACTGGAGCTAAAAACTAGAAAGAATTAGAAACAGCAATTCAAAGGCTTGGAGAAGATGGAGTAAAAGCCGCTTATCAAGAATTTATGCAGATGCTCCAAGAGCAACAAACTCAATATGCTAAATTAGGAGCTAAGCTTGAATACATGCGATCTTTAAGAGGTATCTGTCCTGAAGGATATGAGTTATCTTATTATAAGGTTGGCGGTAAAGTATGCAAGAAATGTATGAAGAAATAGGAAAAAGGAGGAGAACTTCCTGATGATCCTGTTGAACAATTTAAATGTGGTAGAAAGACTAAAAAGAGACCTTCTAAGAAGTATGAAGGTGGAGAAGTAGAGTATAATAAAAAAGGTGGTGAAATTAAAGATGATAAACCACTGAATAGTACATATGATCCTAAGTCTTTCAATAAAATGACTTTAGCTGCTTGTGGAGCTAAACTGAAAGAAGCTTGTAAAGGTATTAAGCTTGATAAGTGCGGAGGCAAGACTAAAAAGAAAAAGTAAGGATCTTTAGATCTTTTATATAAATATAATAAAAGGTTTTAAATGAATTTTTTTGTATATAATAATGTTAATGGTAATGTTGAATTAGATGAGCCTAGTATCTTATTGATTAAAGAATTTAAAGCTCTTCTAGATGATGAACGAAACAAATGTAAGGATGATAAAACCGGTAAATTACATTTAAGAGCATTTAGAGAATTTACTTATATTTATTTAGCTATAGATTGGAAATCTCCTTATAATAATTATGATGAACAAACTAGGCATACTGAAGCTCTAAAAGATGGGAATATTACAGAAGAAGAATTTAATGATCCTACTTTTAGAACAGCTTGTAGAAAGTATCGTGAACTTCAAGAATCTAACAAATCTATCAGATTGCTTAATGCGGCTAAAGAGATGGTAGATAAAATGATTGAGTATTTTTAGACTATCGATCCGTTAGAAAGGGATACAGAAACAGGTAAACCTATCTTTAAATTAAAGGATATACAAGCTGAAATGTAGAACTTAATTAAAGTTCACGAAACTATGGTTTAGTTAGAAACACAAGTTAAGAAGGAGATAGAAGTTCAATCATCTCTTAGAGGCGGATTTACTGACGGTTTTATTCCTAATATTTAATGTATGGAAAAGAAAAAAAGAGGAAGACCAAAGAAAGTACAATTACCTGAAGAGATTTAGACTTTGGTTGATGAGACTTTAAAAGAAATTCCAAAACCTATTTAGGAAACGAAACCTGATATAGTTTGGGATGTTCCTTTAGGGTAGGAAATAAAATATTTTGATCCTAGATTATCTTATGAGATAACTGGGTATAGACCTATTACTAAAGATAAAGGATTAGATTTTAATCCTGAGTGGTTTACTGAACCATCTCAAACTTTTTTAAGAACTGGACATTATACTTAGTATAAAATAGGCACTAAAGCATATGCTGATTTCTGGAACGAAGAGTACAGGCGTTGTAAAAATGGAATGACTGTTAATGGATATACTATTACTGGAGATAATTACTTCTTTTTAAATTATTTCTAGTTAATGGATTTGGATAATACTACTAAAGCAGGTGGCGGTCGTTCTTATATATTTCCTGTATTTTATAATGGACAATATGAACTATTCCATTATATAGAATTATGTAGGAAATTAAGATTAAATGCTTGTATTATGAAGAGTCGCGAGATAAAGAAATTGTCTCCTATGTATAGTAATATATATAGTAAAACTCCGCAAAATCGGTGAAGACTAAAATAATTAAATTATACTTAAATTATGAATAAAATTGATCAAATAAAATTTATAGAGGATACTTATCCAGCAACTACTAATCATATTTCTACTAGATAGATTAGACATACATTTTTTGATAATATAGAGACTGAAATATAGGCATATTTGTTAGGTTTTTATGCTGCTGATGGAAGTATAGATTAGAAAAGAAAAACTTTTAGAATAGAATTACAAAAAGAAGATATTGAAATAATAGAATTATATAAAAACTTAATCTCTAAAGATGCTAGAATTTATAGAACAAAAGAAAGAGAATTTATTGGTCCTAGAGGTAAAATAATTCACGCTCATGGCAATGTTGGAATAGATATAACTAGTACAAGTATTTGTAATAGTTTAGTTGGACTAGGTTTTGGGTATCATAAAAGTTATGAGAAATTACATTTACCTAATATTGATAAACCTTTAATCAGACATTTTATTAGAGGATATTTTGATGGAGATGGATGTTTTACAACTTGTATAACTAAACCAGAAAATAGACCTAATTATTATCTTAAAGTAAGATTTTCTATAGATTCTAAAACATCTTCTTTATTGTTAGAAATTCAAAAATTCTTATCTGAAATCGGCATAAATGTTCACATAAATTATCTAAAAAGAGATAAAATGTGGAGATTAACTACTGGATCTAAAAAAGAGGCAAATAAAATATTTCATTTTTTATATGACGATTCTAATTTTTATTTATCTAGAAAATTTAATAAATTTAATTATTATGTTAATACCGAGGTAAATCAGATCATCACTGATTACCGTAAAGCATAGGAAGTGAACGTTAATGAGAGTAATAATCTTCCCAAGAGTGTGGGGCATCCTACTGGGATGAAAATATATGCTGAACCGTCAGATGATAAATCTGAATATAGTAAGGAGGAAACTCCCGGAATTTAGAGATAAAAAGCTCTAAAGATAACAAAATTGAGGGTACTCTGAAATTTTATCAGCAATTGCTGCTAATAGTTATACTACTACTAGAAATACAGTAAATTTAATAACTGCATTTAATTCTGAACATCTTACTAATACTCTTAGTAAAGTGTGGAATTGTTTATCTTTTCTAAATGACTATACTGATGGTGGTTTCTTTAGATTAAGACAAGTAATTGATAAAGCTGACCATAAAAAGGCATCTGTACTTAAAATAATTGATGGATAGAAAGTCGAAACAGGATGGATGTCCTAGATTATAGGAATAGTTGCAGATAAGCCTAATAAGATTAGGGGATACCGTGCGGATTTGTTGGTGTTTGAGGAGGCAGGTTCTTTTCGTGGATTAGCAAAAGCTTACATCCAAAGTACAGCACTTGTTGGACCTCCAGGCTCAGCTTGGGGGGTAAGAGTAGTCGGAGGTGAATTATAATTTGAAGATATATTTTTAATTTAGTAACTCTTAATATTAAAATACTGATATGACAAGAGAAGAAAAATTTGAAAAGGTAAATTTAATTTTAGAAAAAATAGAAAAAGGCATATTAAAAGAAGATGCCTGTAAATTATTAAAAATGAAAGTTGACGTTTTTGATAAAGAATTAATTATAAGATTAGCAATGAAAGATTACTTAGAAGGTAACAACTCTATTAGTTTTGTTTCTAATAAATACGGAATAAACAGAAAAAGTATAGAAAGAAGACTAAAAGAATAGGGTATTCCTGCTAAAAAAATAATTAATTGTTATCAAGATGCATTTGATAGTATAGACACAGAAGAAAAAGCATATTGGTTAGGATTTATTTATGCGGATGGATATGTATGTGCTAATACTTACAGTATAGGATTTGGATTAAAAGAAGAAGATAAAGATACTGTAAAAGCCTTTACTGAATTTATGAAATTTAATGGAGGATGCTGTATTGTAAGAACAACTAAATTTCATTCTAAAGAAAAAGGCGGATATATGTGTACAACTCAAATAACTAACAAATATTTATGGGAATCTTTAGTTAATAAAGGAGTAGTTCCTCATAAAAGTTTAATATTAGAATTTCCAAAAGAAGAATGGTTTAAGGATAAATCTCTTATATATCATTTTTTACGAGGATATTGTGATGGAGATGGGACTTTAGGAGTTTATCCTAGAAATAAAAAAGATCCTAATTCTTATATGGGTGAATCTTTAATGTTTGTTGGAACTAAACCTTTTCTAGAAGGAGTTCAAAAATATTTAGGTAAAGGTTATTTAATGCACAAAACTAATTGTGGAGAAAAGACTTATAGGTTAAGTTATGGAACACAAAAAGCAAATAATGCAGCCAGACTAATGTATGAAAATGCTAAAATTTATTTACCTAGAAAAAAGAAAATATATGATGAAAAATTTGTGCCTCGTAATCGGGAAAAAACGGTGAATCCTGAGACGGAAATACCGTGTTAACTGTTACAGTAATATGTAATAGTAATGTAACGCATAGATACTGAACCTTAGAAATAAGAATATAATGTATCCACGAGTTCCCGACATCTATAAAATAGATGAAAATATATGCTGAACTTATACGAATCAAAGTATAAGAATCTAGGGATAAAAAGCCTTAGAGATAACAAAATTGACTAGTGGAGACACTAAAGAGGCACTTGATGGTTTAAAAAAGATGTTCTATGATCCTGAAGCCTTCGGAATATTACCTTATAAACATAATTACACACAAACTGGTGAATACGTTTTAACTGGATATTTTGTTCCATGTACTAAAATTCCTAAAGACAGAAAAAGATTTCTTGATCAACGAGGGTTTGTTGATGAAGATAAAGTTAAGGAATGGTAGAATGAAGTTAGAGCTACAATGGTTAATACACCTGAAGCTTTAATGGATCACTGTGCAGAATACCCATTTAACGATACTGAAGCCTTTTCATCGGGAGTAGTAAATAAGTTTAATAAACTTTATATTACAGAATAGCTTACTAGAATTAGAGCTATGAAGATTACTCCTAAAATAGATGTGGGTTTTTTAGAATATAATTATAAGAATGGTGAACACGCTGAACAAAATATTAATGGATTCAAATGGATTCCAAATAAAGGATCTAAATTACAAATTTTAGAACATCCTTTATGGCATTTACCAGAGGTTAAAGAAGGTGATAAAGTAATTTGGACTCCGCCTAAAGAACCGATTAGAAATTTATATGTAATAGGAATTGACGGTATTGATATAGGTGGATCATAGACTTCTGAATTGACTAAAAGTCCTTCAGATTTTGCTTTAGTAGTTTTAAAAAGGACTTACGGAATTTAGAATCCGAAAGTAGTTGCAGTTTATAAAGATAGACCTAATGATATTAGAGAAGCATATAAAACAGCTTTAAAATTAGCTTAGTATTATAATGCCTAGATAAATATAGAAGCTACACGTATGTCAATGGTATCATGGGCTAGACAAACAAAATAGGTTAAATGGTTTATGAAAAGACCTAGAGCTACTTTAAATGAATCTTTAAGGAATACTAATAAACAATTTGGTACTCCTGCTACACTATCTATTATAGAACATTAGAATGATTTGATAGCCGACTTTATAAATGATTATTATGAAGATATATGGTTTGATGAATTATTAGATTAGTTAAATAATTATAGTATAGAAAATAAAAGAAGATTCGACTTAGTTGTAGCTCTTGGAATGGCAATGTTAGCAGATGAAGAATTACAAGGAATTGTTCCTAGAACTGTAGAAACACGTACCGATAATTGGTCAAATATAGGATATTATACTGATAATCAAGGTAGGCGTAGATATGGAGTAATTCCAAATTAGAATATTTAGATAAATGTAAATAATAATTTTGGATAGTTATATGACAACTTAGGAATTAGAACAAGTGATCCACGACTATATAACAGATATATATAAAATGAAGTATATAGGTAGGATGAAGATTACTAAATTAGATCCTGTAGGATATTGTATTCAATTAGGAATGGATAGACCATACCAGCCTACTACTATATATGCAGAATTTCCTGATGATAAGTTCTTAAAGTTTCTTAAACAAGAATTACGGGATAGAAAATTGGATCTAACTCAATATGGAGAACTTAATCTAATTCATCATCCAAATAGTACTGTATGTAATGACAAAGGATGAATTAATAGAAAAAACTGATACAGCAATTTCTGAATTAGTTTATGCTAAGTACGAATTACAAAAAGCATATAACTATTATAATGGAATTAGAGATGCTGATTAGTTTAGGTATTTAGAGGAAGTTTATGGCACAAATACTCCTACTACTTTACATTTCACTCCTTTAATTAAAAAGCATGTGGATGCTTTAATTGGGGAATATTTAGGAACTCCTATTATTCCTAAAGTATTTTGTAAAGATAGCCAAACTATCAATAATATTAATAGAGATAAACAATTAAAAATATCTTCTGAATTATATTCTTATTTAAAAGATCATCTACAAAATTCAATACTAAGATTTATTGATGGTAAAAATATAGATGATGGACTTATTAAATAGTAGATGTAGAGAATAGTAGAAGATATAAATAATAACTTCATATCTGAATATGAAATTGCTGCATAGAATGTAATAGAGTATATTATGTAGTCTAGAGATACTGATATGCTTACTGTACTTAGAAATTTATTATTAGATCTCTTAATTAGTGGATATACATTCTATAAAGTAAAACCGACTGTAGGTAATAATAATATCAGAATAGAGGCATTAAGTCCTCTTAATACTTTTATAGATAGAAACTTTGAATCACCTTATATTAAAAATTCTTATCGTGTAGTAGTTAGACATTGGATGACTAAAGATTAGATTCTTAATGAATATGGAAAAGAAATGTCTGCTGAAGATCGAAAGGAGTTGGGAGAAAAGTGGAGTTCTATTTATGATACTGCAATGTATTATGTAAGATTAGGAGATTAGAGAGGTATACCTGTTACTGATGGACTTATGGCAGGTACTGAAGTAACTCCTGGTTATCCCGACTATCGAGATGGAATACTTCATGAATTAATTCCAGTATATGAAGTAGAATGGCTTGAAACTGATGAAGACTTTATAATGTAGAGATATTCTACTATTAGAATAGGAGAGGATTTATATATACTTAGAGGAAAAGATGAACATGCTATGCGTTCTTAGTCTAATCCTTCATAGTGTTCTTTATCGGTTAATGGTATATACTTTTTAAATAGAGGTATTAAACCTTATTCTTTAGTTTTAGCTTGTGCTCATTTACAGGATTAGTACGACCTCTTACATTTTTATAGAGATAACTTAATTGCTAATAGTGGTACAGTAGGGGATTGGATTGATTTAACTCTTATTCCTGCTGACTTAGGCGTATCTCTTCCAGAAAGACTTGTAGAATGGCAAGCATTAAAGAAACAGGGAATAGGTGTACTAGATTCTAGTCAAGAAGGTAGAATGTAGTCTGGTCAAGCTCCTTTAAATACAATCTTTAATGGTTTTGATGATACTGTTAAAGTTCAAGCAATTTAGGCTATTTAGCTAGCAATAGATTCTATTGAATAGACAGCTTCATCTATAACTGGAGTATTTAGAGAACGATTAAATGGAATTGAACAGAGAGACGCTGTTACTAATGTAAAAGTTAGTCAAAATAATTCTTTCATTATTACTAAATAGTATTATCATTAGATGGACTTAGTAGTTAATGAAATGTTATTAGATTGTTTAAATCTTGCTAAAGTAGTATTTAAAAATGGATTAACTGGTACTCTTATTTTAGGAGATAAATATTAGAAAGTATTTACAGCCCTTCCAGAATATTTTACCCTTACTGATTTTGATATTAGAATTACTACAAGTTCTGATATCGCTAGAGATTTAGAATCTATTAAGGCTATTATTCCTGAATTTGTAAAGAGTGGGGGACTTCCTCCAGACATTATAATGGAGGCTATTACAAGTAAGAGTGTACCTGACTTGAAATATAAAATATAGAAAGCACTATAGAAGCAAAAAGATGAAAATAACTAGTTACAATAGATGGCATAGTAGATTGAATAGCTATAGCAACAATTAAAAGATACAACTTCTCAATTAGAACAAGCTACTAAGAAATTAGAATCTGTTAATTAGGCTAAGTTACAATTAGAACAGCAAGATCTTAAGATGAAATATCAATTAGAGTGGTATAAAGCTCAAACTGATAGAGATTATAAGGAAGCATCCGCTGAAGAATAGAGACGTAGAACTGAAGCAGAACTTAGTCAATTAGCTGATGGAAATCCTTACAATGACACAATTAAATCATTAAGGTAATGACACCTGTTATTGAGGTAACTATAAATGATAAATGTGGAATATCTATAGAAGACAAAACTAAATATAAAGGAGTAAATGAAGATATTTAGCAAGATAACTATTATAAATTTAAGGAAACTTGTGCTGTAGATGTTCTTCGTTTAAATAAATATGATGGAGATCCTGAATATAGATGTTCAGTATTTAATCCTCATACTAATGATGGGGATATTTATTCCGAACTAACTGTTAATTTCGACGGGCATTTTACTGTAATTCATATAATATTACCTACAAAAACATACATTGATACGAATATACCTGATGCTACAAAAACAAATTAGGTAATATTATGTGCCGATGAAAATGGGTATTATAAAAAGAAAGAAGACAATACATATGAAACAATTAATATAAGAACTGTTATAGAATTAATTGATAATAGTAATAATAATGCTACTGCTAAAAAGGTAGAGTTGAGTTATGTATCCATTTGTTTTTTAAAAAAATGTTATATAAATTTGTGCCAGTAGATTTTTAACAATAGAGGATTTTCTCGTTGTTTTGATAGAAGTACAGTAGATAATGATTTAATATATAGGCGAGATTTATTATTGATGGCCATCAACGTCATTAAATACTTGACAGAATGTGATTAGTTAGTAGAAGTTGAGAGAATTATAGAAATACTAGATGGATGTAATGGATTATGTTTACCTTCTGATATAACAAGTACAACAAATGGATGTGGATGCTCTTAATCAATTAAAAAAGAAAGTGTATCAGGAATTTAATACACTACTTTGTAAAGTTAGAAAAGGTTATAAACCAGATTATTAGTTTATATTAGAAGAAATTTCCCTTATAGACCTTATAGAGGATAACAATTTAGATAATTCATTAACTTTTTTACAGTATTACTTAAATAATCAATGGCAGATACATCAATATTAATTCCTGGTTCTTAGAATGACCAAAGTTCTGAATAGATTTAGCCTATAACTGATTATCTAAGAGCAGCTAATCGTTTAAGTGAATTTGATGATGAATTAAGTAAATAGCAAGCTAGGTATAATCTAGATGCTGTAGGTAACGAAGAGTTAGATACTCTTCTTAATGATTATTATACTAAAGCTGAAACTCAAAGTCAAATTTCAAGTACAGTTGCAGTAGAACTAGCTAAAAATACAGCTGCACTCAGAGCATAGCTAACTGCTATCTTAAACGATTACGTAAAGACTGACGGTTCTACTCCGTTTATTGCTAGATAGAAAGGCTAGATCCCTACAGAAGATAACGATCTAGCTACTAAAAAATATGTAGATGGCTAGATTACTTCACTAAATCAAAAGGATACTGCATTAGAGTAGAGTTTAGTAGATATAGATAATAAATTCAATTAGTATATGAAATTAAGTGATACTTATTTAAAATCACAATTATATACTAAAGCAGAAATTAATTCTAATCTTAAAAATTACGTTAAGTCTGATGGTTCAGTTCCTTTTACTAAACCTCAGCTTGGTGTAGATCCTACTACTAGCAGTCATTTAGTGACTAAGAGATATGCAGATAATTTATTAGAGGTTCACTTACTTGAACCTGATCCTCATAATTTTATAAGTATCTTAGATTCTAGACTTTCTTCTTATGCTAAGAAAGACGATACTTATACTAAATCACAAACTTATTCTAGATCTTAGGTAGATTCAGTAGTAAATAATCTAGTAAATAGTTCTATTGATAGTAATATTCATGATTACATTGATCCTATTAATAATACTTTAGATACTATTGAAAGATCTAATTATGTAAAAGCTGATGGTACAGTTGCTTTTGAAGCTCCTATTTCTGGGATAGATGCTATTTCAGAAGATTAGTTAGTTACATATAGACAATTATTAAATGCCACTGATACATCAGAAGCTAATTTAGTATGGCACACTTCAGGTCCTATTGAATCTACAGTAGGACATATGGAAGATAATTCAGAAGTTCCTGAAACTATGACTTTCCAAGAAGTTTGTGATTCTATATTTTATGGTAAAACTATCAGTATTACTCATCCAGATTATGTAACGATAGGTAATACATTGCCTGTTACTTTATGTATTCATGGTTCCCTTGCTTTATTAAATTATGCCGAATTATATTAGAATGGAGAAGTAATAGAAGTATTAGAAAAAGATAACTTTGAAGATGGATGTGTTACTATAGATAGTTTACCTATTTCTGAAGATACCGAATTTATTTTTAAAGTTTATTACACTAATGATGCTACACATTAGGTTTCTTCTACAGTTAAATGTTATCTTCCAGTATTTGTAGGATTATTACCTAAATGGAAACCTGGAGCTACAATTACAATGGATTATCTCAAAGAATTGGAAATAGAAGATGTTAATGGTACGTAGAATCGATTCTTAAAGTATGGAGATAATTTAACTACTATTACATTTAAATATTAGTTTGAAGATCCAGAATTAAGACAACCTTTTGTTGTAGTTCCTTAGACTTATCCTGCTTTATATTCTATGACTACACAAACTTAGAGTTTTGGGATAGATGCTTTTGAAGTAATTGATCAGATCCCGCTTTAGGTAGAAGGAATTGAGAATGGTGTAATATTTACTATTTATATTTATAGATAGGCTTTATCGAGTTTAAATCAAGAAATTACATTTAATTTTAATAAAGAATGAGTCAATATAGTGAAATAATAGGTTCTTTTAAAAGGTTAGGAAATTATCCGATAGAATCGGATTATATCTTTCCGACTGTAGAAGACCTAACGCAATTTTATAATGACCCAATTAATGCTACTACCCTTCACCAAGGTTTACTTAAGGTAGTAGAAAATGGAGGTGATGGTAAATAGGCACTATATTGGGTTGTTCAAAATGAAGGTAAATTAGAATTTGTAAAATTATTACAAGATTCTTCTATAGATACTTTAGATGAATTAATAGAGAAAGTCAATTAGGAAATACAAGATAGATAGAATTGGAATTAGATTATTATAGGGACTTCCGATTATGATGTGATTCCTTCCGATTTAAACAGCCTTTATGATTTAGCTAATGAGGTTGAAGATATTAAAGATCTTCATGCTAAAAATGAATCTGATTTAAAAGCAATAGTAGGTACTGATTAGGATGATATTGTTTCTTATTTAAAAACTTTACCTTATTCTAGCCTTACAGAAATGGCTAATGCTTTATAGGATTTAATATTAGGAGTTACAATTGAAGCTAATAATTCAGGTACAGTTAATTTTGCTATATCTCAAGTTTAGAACGGATATGCAATTAAAGGTAATGTGAATATTGCTGAAGATTCTACAAACATTCTTGAAGAATCTGGTAACGCTTTGATCGTAAAAGGCACTTCTGAAAAGATTACTCATAACGGGCAAGCTCTTAATACAGTTTTACAAAATAAAGCTGATCTCGTGGAGGGTAAAGTTCCTAAGGAACAACTCCCAGATGTGTCAGCTTTAATTAGTTGGAGTACAATTGAATGAGTAACCGTCCTTCTGGCATGAGTTAGTTAGACTACTTATGGATAAATTACGGAAATTATAGGGTATCTGAAACGCCTTCAACTACTCCGTAGGATGATGTTATTCTAACAGAAAAAGCTCTAACTAACTTTATAAACACTGCTCCTGGTATTAGTTCTTTATAGTTAAGAGACGATCCTGCTGATTAGAGTATGTATGAACTTGTAGGATATAGTAATACAGGTTCTGTATTAACCTCTGTACAAATTCCTAAATCAGTTAATATTGAATCTTTTACTTATAGAACTATTACTTAGGAGGATATAGAATAGGGTTCTCCTTATCCTTTAGGAACACAAGTACTGTCTTTAATATTAAATACAGGGGAAGAATTTGTAGTAGATTTAAGAAATATAATTTTATCTGCTATTGATTCTGATACTATTGAAACTAATATTATAGATAATATTATCTAGGCTAGTGTTAAAATAGATAGTTCTAATAATTATCTATCTCCTGTACAATTAAAGACTACTAGAAATGGAATCTATGCTGAAATTAAACTTTCTTCAACAACTAATTCTGGAGTACAGATCATTAGAGAAGGAGATTAGTTAGCGGGTAGAATTCCTATTGGAAACACTGGCAAGTATTTAAAGATCGATTCTATTTCCTATGAATAGTATTAGCTGTTACAAGAACCAGAACCTAGTACACTTTATATTATTACTAATTAGCCTTATATTTACTTTAACGGAAATAGATATGGTTCAGGTTCTACTTTAGAATAGGTTATTGATGAAGTAGATAAAGCTGGTTTTTCTATTGAGATTAGGGACTCTTTTTTAGATTTGAAGAATAGAAATAATGAGATTATTTCTTCAGTTAGTTTAGATGAATTTAATCAATCATTAAATTGGATAAACGTTTAATATGGCGAAAGTGCAATTTTATAAGGGTCTAAGAGAAAAATACGATACTCTTGATTCTAAAGTAGGTATTATTTATTTTGCGACAGATGAAGGAGTTATTATCGTAGAAGATTAGGTCTATGGTTTTAATGAATCTCTTTACAAATTAGTAAAAGATGTAACGTATTCAAATGGACAGTTAACTGTTCAGTATTCTGATGATACGGAAGAAGTTATTCACGATTTAAATCAATTAAAAAAATATGAATCCGCTATGCCTGATGACTTGACAGTTCCGAATGCTATTGGTGGTATTGCTAAGGGTACTACTGCCGAATCTCTTAAAGCTAAGACTGTTTCTTAGGTATTGGATGATTTACTTTTCCCTGAAGTATAGCCTACTGTAGGGAATCCTTCTGCTTCTATTTCTTTAAAGAGTGGATTCTCTGCAAATGGTATTTATGAAGTAGGTGCTGTTGCTCCTGCTGCAGCTACTAACTTTACAACTGGCTTTAATAGAGGTACTGTAACGTGCCCTGGTAAGCCTAATCAGAATAGAGCTGGTGCTCTGAAAGCTGGAGAAAGCTTTATTTATTATGGAGGTGCTACCACTAATAAAACATTGCCGGAAAAGATCGTATTAGGACCTATGCAGTATAATTATCAAGCTGCCTATGAATAGGGTGATCTTCTTGTAACTTCTAAGGGCAATAAGGCTAGTATATCCCCTAATCCCCTTACTGCAGGTACTATTAATTCTGGAGCTGTAACTATTTATGGTACTTATCCTTACTTCTGCAATGGAGCTACTGCTTCAAGTTAGAATCAAGATGGTAGTCTTCCTTCGGCAGTAACTGCAAATACTAAACTTCCGTTGTAGAAATGGACTGACACCTTAGTTGGAGCTAAGTTTGCTTCTGAAGCTGCTACTGGAACTAGATTGGTATTTGAATTCCCCTCTACAAAGAAAGTAACAAAAGTAGAATTTATGAATACAGTATCAGGTAAATGGGAAGGCTTTAGTGGGTATACCACATCTGCTGCTGGAAATAAGACTATTCAAGATGCTCAGGTAGCTTATACTAAGTTGACTACTACAGGTGCACTTAGTGGGGCATTACAATTACGTTTCACAGTTGCTAACGTTTAATTATAGGAGGATTTAAATTATGGCAAGAAGTAAAGGTACAGCTATTTTCGCGGTAAACTTTGAACCGACTGGGTAGGCCCCGTTGGATGCTAGGCTTGTAGTTTAGTCAAAAGCTGATTTAACTACCGCCAGTACTTATGCAGATAAGAACTACTATTTAGGTATGGCTGTGGTAGTTACAGATGAACAAGCCATCTATATTCTTAATGATCCTGAAAATATTACTCAGGAAGGATCTTGGGTAAAAGTAGGTTCTGATATTTCTGGTAATGTAGGTACAGAATTAGAGAAAAAAGTAGATAAAACTTTCTAGTTAAACGGACATGCTCTTTCTGGTACATCTTTAGATTTAACTTTAGAAGATTTAGAATTTGATGAATCTAGATATGTATTAGCTTCTCAGAAGAATCAACCTAATGGTTTTGTAGGACTTGGTGCAGATTCTAAGATTGAAGCTACTTATTTACCTAGTTACGTTGATGATGTTCTTGAATATGAAAATCTTGCTGCATTATAGTCTGATGAAACTGGAAATGCTAAGCAAACTGGTAAGATTTATGTAACTATTGATACAGGCAAGACTTATCGTTGGAGTGGTTCAGCTTATGTAGAAATTTCTGCTTCTATTACTTTAGGAGAAACTTCTAGTACAGCTTACGCAGGTGATAAGGGTAAACTTAATAGAGAAGCTCTTGATTCTCTTCCTGATTAGATTATCACAGGATCACACGGTGCTGGGGCTACTGCTAATGATACTCAGGTAACTATTCAATTAGGAGCTGTTGCAAAGGGTGACGATAACAAATACGGTGAACCTGTATTAGGTGCAACATTCCAAATTGCTGCTGCTACTGACGGATTCGCTGGTGTTATGTCTAAGACCGATAAAGTTAATTTGGATCAGTTAGTTGCCTGGAAACCTACAACAGATGGTAAAGTTACTTCATTAGAAACTATCGTTGGTACTGGAACTAGTCTTCCTGGTAGTGCAAGTAATTTAACTTAGGCTACCTAGAATCTATTATCGATGATAAATGATTTATCTGATGGTTAGATTACAGAAATTAAGTTAGGTACTGAAACTATTGAAGCTGCTGATGGAGTAGTAACTATTCCCGCTGTTACTGATGCTACTGATGGTTATATGACCAGTGAATTGTATCAGGAAGTGAAGGATGCCACTAATGCTGTTTCTGCTGCAGTTAAATAGGTTAAGTTAGGTTCTAATGCTGCAATTAATCCTTCTGCTGGTGTAGTAACCATTCCTGCAGTATCGTCTTCTGCAGATGGTTACATGCTTAAAGAAGATAAAGCTAAACTTGATTCTATTGTAGTAGCTAATTTGTTAACAAAGACCACTGCTGGTTCACAAGGTGTACTTACTGGGTATGCTAAGGGTACTAGTGCTGCCATTGTTGCTACAGATACAATCAACTCTGCTTTAGGTAAATTGGAAGCTAAGGTAGATTCTTCTGTAAGTCAATTAGAATGGCAAACTATTGAATAATATATATTTTAGTGAGAACTCTCTTTATTTGAGAGAGTTCTCTCTATTTTAATTTATAAAATATGGAATTACTTACTGTTGATCATGTTTTTAATACGCAAAGTAATGGAACTCCTGTATTTACAGATACTTTGGACTGGATAACTAAAGCCCCAGTAATATTCTCAAATCTACCTGAGGTAACTGCTAATGAAACTTCTAGTTTACAAGTATTATCTGCACATAATAATTCTGATATAGCTTGGCGTACTATGCCCGATGTAACCATAGCTGATTTAGAAAAAAAGACTTAGGAAGCAGTATAGGCTACAAACAATGCTATTTCTGCTACACAAAATGCTTAGGATATTATTAAATCCTTAGCAATAGCTAATGAACCTAATATAGAAACTTTAAAATTACTAGCAACTTCTTATTATGGAGTAAGCTACAATGAAGATACAGGGTATTTTTAGTATTCAGGATTGATGGATATAACTTCGGAATAGATGGCAGTAATGATAGCTAATGCTGTATACGATTATGGACACCCCTCTAATATGGCATTTATGTATGCTAATAATCCAGCAAGAGCAAATTTATTTCCAAGACAATGCTGGGATGTAGATTATGGCCAAACTTCTATGTATAATTTTTGCGCAAATACCTAGTTTGAAGTCTTGTATATTCCTAATAAAGGAGATGGAATAAAAACAAGTAATGCAAGAAATGCTTTTGGTAATTCATCTAAATTAAGGAGAATTATAGGATATATTGATTTATCAAATGTAACTACGGCAGATAATATGCATTAGATATTTAAAGGATGTACATCCTTAGAAGATTGTGATATTAGAAAAATAAAAATTGATATATCTTTTGCGGATTGTCCTAGTTTAACTGCGTAGAGTGTATATAAAATGTTATATAACGGATTAAGTGATGCAGAATTAACTAATCCTGTTACAATTACTTTGCATGAATCAGCTTATAATAGAGCTATACAAGATCCTGATGTTCTATAGCAATTAGAAAATCATACTAAAATGTTATTAGCTAAAGCATAATGTTAAAGATTGAAAATAATGAAATATATAGTACTGATGGTAAATATATAAGATTGAAAAATACTACATCTTATTTTAAAAGATGCCGCATAAATAGTACTATGTCAGAAGAAATGTTTGAAGAGTTAAATACTTTACCCATAGAAGAAACAGAAGAACAGTATTACTACAGAAAAGATGTTGAAACTAAAGTAAGAGATTTATTCTTTACTAAAAATATAGATAAAAGTATAAATACATTTAATTTAACTGCTAAGGAATCTCTATCAGTTAAATAGTACTTTCCAGTCTGGAAAAGTAATTTACAAGTAAATCAAGGAGAAAGATATTTGTGTGAAGATACATTATATGAATGTATTTAGTCTCATACAACTTAGGATAATTGGAAACCTAGGATAGAAACATCTTCTCTTTGGAAAATAGTTGAAGTAGAACATGAAGGTACTTTATCTGATCCAATTCCTTATAATGGAAATATGGAATTGAATAAAGATAAATATTATATATAGAACAATGTAGTGTATTTGTGTACTAGGGATACAGGTATCCCAGTATATAATAATTTAGATGAGTTAGTAAATATATATGTATAGATAGTATAATTATGAAATTTGTATAGGCGATAACTAAAGCTAATTTTTAGGAACAACTAGTATCCGATCCTTCCTTGCAAGACTGCATAGCGTTTATTGAAGATACTTCTGAAATTTATGCTAGAGGAAAGTATTATTCTTGTTTTGTTACTTAGGAGCTATTTAATTCGTTAGGAGAAGCAATAGCAGTTTATATTAATGCTATTGGTACAGAAATAACAAATACAAATAATAAATTAACAGGAAAAATATTTGGTCAGGAAAAACAACTCACTAACTAGAATCTCGATGATTTATATAATATAACTGATGCAGGTTTATATTATGCTTACGGAGGTAATCACATAACAGGTAAACCTGAAGGTGTAGATAATTTTACATTATCTATTTATAGATCTGGAAGTGCAGTTGTACACCAAGTATTATTTGCAGGAGATACATGTAAGATGTATATTAGATACTGGGAAGCAGGATCATGGAGAACAGATTGGATCGAAATCGGTTCAGGAGGTACTACTAATAAATGGGCAATAATAGAATAATATACGGCAACAGTAAAAAAATGGGATATAGTTTGTATAGGTTCCTACCCAAGCTAAATTTGAAGAAGCTTTAATTCAAGATACAAGTTTAGAAGATTTAATTGCTTTTATTAAGCAAGAAAAATGAGATTTATGCTGGAGGTAATTTTTAATATATTTAAAATACAATTATGATTGATGGACAATTCATTCAAGTAAAAACTAAAGATAATTTTACGACAGCCCTAGAAGGTGGTGAAATAAACGATTCTTCTATTGCATTTATAGAAGATACTAATGAAATATGGGCTAAAAATAAATATTATAGAGCCGTTCCAGATGGCGGAACTGATGGATAGGTATTAAGTACTGACGGCACTTTATTAAAATGGAGTACAGTAGAAGGTTCTGGAGTAGATTTAAGTGGATATGTAAAGAAAGGTAGTGCAGCTAATTCTTAGTTAACGTTAGGAAGTAATGATTATTTAACTCTATGTTCTGTAGATAAGTTAACTATATATAGTGCTAGAGATGCTGTAGAAATACAAACTTATGGAAATCATTTAAAATTTCTTGCTCCTTCTATATTTTTTGACTTACCGCCTAGTACTAGAATGTTATCTATTCTAAACAATAAAGTATATTATAAAACTGCAGATTCAGAAAATAATGAAATAGCCACAATAGGTGATTTAAGTAATTATGCTAAGTTAAATACTAATGAATCTATTTCGTTTAGTTTGTCTAAATCAGGAGATGATGAAGTTAGTTTTAATATAACTGCTAATGATAAACTGTTTAAATACGATAGTTTAGGACATTTATAGATTGATATAGAACAAATTACTACAAATGGTTTATATGGAGGTCCTATTACTTTTGAAAGCGGATAGTTAAGTTTATATGGAAGTAACAATATTTCATTAGGTGGCCAAGATATTATGATAGATAGTCAAAGTATTACAATAAATAGCTCTTCTTTTACTTATAATGGTAAAGAAGTAGCTACTGTTGATGATATTGCTGCTGGTTCTGGAATTGATCTCTCCGATTATGTAAAGCAAACTTAGATTGTACAATCTACTGGTTCTTCTACTTCTAATATAATGAGTTAGAAAACGGTGACAGATGCATTAGCTGGTAAAGCAAGTACTGACGTAGCTACCACTACTTAGAATGGATTAATGAGTTCTTAGGATAAAATTAAACTAAATTCATTAGTTAATTCATCTAATCACTTAAATGTAGATTTTGGAGTTCTTACTTCTGAAATTTGTAAAGAATAGTCTTATACTCCAGAAGAAATGGGTATACACGTTCTTAATAGAGTAATGTATCCTACACATTAGTCTAATCTTGTTAATATAGATGATGTAGGTAGCGAAGTATTAGTATAGATGCATAATTAGTTAGTATCTGAAAGTACTTCTGATACAGTATTATATAACGATACTGTTACATTTACCCTTATTGGAGATGGTTATAATGGTACTACTGACTCCATTCAATAGTACTTATCTACTTATCTATAGAGTATAATTACAAATGATGCTGGAGATGTTATATATGAATTTAATTATCCGTCTCTAACTATAACAATTAAAAGATTCTGGGCTAATCTGGATGCCTATATATAGGATGGTCATGCGAATGCAGAAGCAGGTGATATTGTGATAAATGTAGATGATAGTAATAGAAAAATATTTTTAGCTGAAATAACTTGTGAAGTTCCAGACTATACTAGTGAAGTTGAGGGATGGAGTACGATAACTGATGATATGGATGTTACAGATCCTTTGTCAGCTAACCTTCCTAGAAAACTATTCTGTAAAGTTAGATTTAAAACTGACGGTGTAGATGGATCAATTAAATATATTACTTTAGCTCATAGCAATATATTAGCTAATGGAAACCTTTAATAAAACTTTACTTTCTGATATAAAATGGATTTCGGTGTAATAATTACTGGGGCTATAGGTATTCTTACTACATTTTTTTCTTCTTTGGGAACTTGGTTATTTACTAAAAGAAAGTATAATGCTGAGGTAGATACTACTACTATAGAGAATATCAAAGCTTCTATGGAAGTGTATCAAAAGATGGTTAAAGATCTAGGAAGAAAACTTGATATCTACGGTAAAATTATTGATAAAAACAAAGGAGATCTTATTCGATTAAAAAATGTTGTTATAAGAATGATTGGAAAAATTTGTACTGTGGAATCTTGTAAAAATAGATGTCCATATACAGATAAAGAAATAGAAGACTTATTAGCAATATTAGATTTTGAAATAGATGCTCCTGATATTAAAGAAAACGATATACAATAAAATTTTCTTTAATTTGTTTTAAAATTTTAAACTTTACTCTTTAATAAATATTTATTTTTAGCTTAGTATAAAAATCTAGATTTTGTGAATATCTCAAAAGAATATAACTTTGCTTTGTAAAAAATAATTAAAATTTTCTATCTAAGTACTTATGTATCTTTGATTAGAAAATTTAATTATAATTCCGGAATTATTGCAGATTATATTTTTTTACATTTGAGATCTCACAGAATCTAAATTTTTGTTTTTTAAAAGATGTGCAATTATTATCTAAGCTAAAAAGTTATTTATGTCTGAAAGTAAAGTATTTATGTTTCCTGAAACGGGAACAAGTAGTGGAGAATTAGTATCTCTTTTAGCTCCATTGTTATCCCAGAGAGGGTTAGATCCAAATCTATTATTAATGAATAGAAATAATTATGGATTTGGTGGTGAAGGTGGTTGGTTTATGTGGATTATCTTCTTATTTGCTTTAATGGGAGGTTTCGGTGTAAACAGAGGAGCTGGAGATGCTTATCTTGGAAACCTCATCAATAATGATGCAGGTAGAGAATTGTTAATGTCTGCAATTTAGGGAAATGGTAGTGCTATTAGTTAGCTTGCTGCAACTCTTAATTGTGATGTTAATAGTATTAAATCTGCTCTAAGCTCTGTTATGTCACAAGTTCAGGGAGTAGGTAATCAAGTAGGTATGTCTTCTCAACAGATTATTAATGCTATTTAGGCTGGTAATTGCTAGATTGCTTCTCAGCTTGCTAAATGCTGCTGCGATAATCAATTAGCTATTTGTCAATAGACTAATACATTACAAACTGCTATAAATGGTGTGAATGTTGGATAGGAAAGAGGTTTCGCTAGTATTGCCTATGAAACACAAAGGCAAACATGTGATTTGAGAGATAGTATAAGATCTGCTACTGATCAGATTTTAGCTGGTCAGAGGGATGCTGAAATGAGAGAAATGTAGAATAAGATTGACGCTTTGAGAGAAGCTAATTCTTAGAAAGATGTGATTATTAATAACGGGCAGCAAACTGCAGTATTTAATCAAATGATTCAGTCTGCTACTGCTCCTATTGCTAGTGCTGTTGCTAATTTATAGGGTGATGTTAATGGAATTAAATGTAAGCTTCCTGAAACAGTAAGTGTACAATGGCCTAATTTAACAGCCGTTCCTACTTGCCTTGCCAATACATATGGCTTAGGTTATGGTACTTGGAGTTGCAATAACTCACTTTGGGGTTAAGAAAGGAGGTAAATATGATATTACCTTCTTATATAAATGTAAATCGAAGCGGAATTCCCGCAGTTAGGTCATTATCAGTTAATGTTACTTCTACAGAAGTTTAGTTTGATTTTAATAATCATCCTAATATTGGTGCTCCTTTTAGAGGATTGATTGTAGTTAATCTAGCATAGTAGATTCCTTCTGGAACTACAGCAACTTTACCTATAGTATTTACTTCTTCTGGAGCTAATGCAATAACATTAACTGGATACGATGGTACAACAGTTACAGTAGCAGATATAAAAGGAACTGGAATTTATTTAGTGTGGTTTGAAAGTTCTACAAATACATTGCAGTTAGTTACTAGTTTATAATATTTAATAATTAAAATATGTTTTCAGCATTACAATAGGGTAGTATAGTATACGTTTTAGAAAAGGGAGATAATCCCACTCTCAAAGTAGGTTAGATAACTGGAATCACTTAGCCTAATTATAATAATAATTTTTTAATGAATGGATCTACAGTAGATATTAGTGTTAGGGCTGGAGAATAGACTATGGACTTTAAAAATGTTCCTAGTAATTTATCAGTTGCTACATACAACAATGCTATAATTTCAGAAACTAAAGAACTAATGTCTATTGAGGTAGATAACATGTTGTAGAACAGTAAAAGTATAATAAATAGTATTCCTTATCATAATAAAGTTATCTCTTCTTGTGAAGAAATATTAAAGGACCTAAATCCTAGATATGCTAAAGAAAAGGAGAGAGATGATGATATTAGTAATCTTAAAACTAAAATTGGAGGTATTGAGACTAAAATGGATAAGATACTTACCCTATTGGTTGAAACTAAATAATATTTATTATGAAAGGATTCATTGAAGTTAGAGAAAGTTCTTATGAAGATTCGTTGGAACATCTCCATAAAATTAAGCAGCTCGCCTGTAAAATAATGAAAGCTTTATCCGAAGAACATTATGATGAGGATGAAGAGAGAGATAGTAGAACAAGAGGTAGATACGGATATTAATTATTATTGGCAGATGTACTCATTAGTACCTCTGCCTTTTTAGTTTATAATATGAAAGAAGACTATACTGAATATGATATAAAACCTGAAGGATTTCTTAACTATTTAAGATACTATGGTCCTCATTTTAATAAGAAGTTATGTGAATTTGCTATTAAAAATTTATCTAAAAATGATGTAACAAAAGATCAATTAGATAATCTTTTAAAATTACATAATATAGAATTAAAAGATGCTAAGTTATATGATGGAGTTTATGTAGCTAATTGGTGCAAATCTATTTTTTATGGATCAAGCATAGCTGACGAAAAGCATTTCATGTTGTTTATAAAAGACATATTTGAAAAAGAATCAGATCTTATTTTTAATCGCTGGTATGCAGATACTGCTAAATTAGGAATACCTATAGAATGGGAAGATATGATATAATCTATAATTTAAGTAGTCCAACATCAAATTTATTTGGTGTATGGACTTTTTTATTATAGATTTGTCCATAGAATAATATGAGAATGTAGATGTAAAAATTATATAATATATTAAATTTAAATTTATGATTGTTATCTTAGATCCAGGTCACGGAGTAAATACTCCAGGAAAACGCAGTCCTGACAATAGACTTCAGGAATATTCTTATGCTAGAGAGATTATACATGAAATAGAAAATGAATTAAAAAAGCATAATATAGAATGTATCAATCTAGTTCCAGAAGAAATAGATATTCCATTAAATGATAGAGTAAAAAGAGCTAATAAAATATACGAAGAAAGAAAAGATGCTATTTTAATATCAGTACACTGTAATGCTTCTGCTAATGACAATAATTGGCATCAAGCAAATGGGTGGAGTGTTTTTGTAGCTCAGAATGCTTCTAAAGATTCTATTAGATTAGCAGATTCTATTGCCAAAGAAGCTACTGGATTAAAAATAAGACGGCAATATGCTGATAAGTCTTATTGGGTACAATCATTAGCTATTTGTAGAGACACAAAATGTCCTTCTGTATTAACTGAAAATTTATTTCAAGATAATAAAGAAGATGTAGATTTCTTATTATCTAAAGAAGGTAAGCAAAAAATAGTTAATTTACATGTTAAGGGGATATTAAATTATGGCAACACTTGAAGATTTAGAAAAGAGAGTTAGTAAACTTGAAAAGGGAGATGATGATTTGCCGAAAGTTCCTTTATTTGGTAAAGTATTTGCTACAGTAGGTAATAGATTTTCAGATTTAGTTTTAAGAACAAAAGGAGATATTAAAATATAGTGGGGTAATAAATATATTCCATTAATTAAAGACGGAAAATTAGCAGTAGAGAATAAATTTATTTATAATACAGATAAAGTAGGTAAGAAAGACGGAATTTATGTAACTAATGATAATCAAGTTACATTGGTTTCAAAAAGTACTCAAATAAATCTAGCTGGAGGATCTTCTAATACGATTCCTAAAGGAACTATTGTAATGTTCTCTGGAGATACTATTCCTGAAGGATGGACTCTTTGTAACGGAGATAGTAAGGATTATGATATAGTAGTTCCAAATTTAATTGATAGATTTATTATAGGTGCAAATGAGTCTGATTTAAATACTGAAGGAATTATTGGAATATAGAATGATTCTGAAACTGCTATAAGTTATTATAAGCTATATTATATAATAAAAGTTATAGAATAACCTAAATTAAAATAGTATAATATGGAAATAGGAATTAATGATGATGAATTTTACGATGAAGTAGAAGATTTCACCCAACCTGAGGCTGAACTCGATACTTCAGAACCTGAGAATAATACTATTCCTAATCCTATTGAATAGGAATTTGAGGAATAGATAATTCCAGAAGAACAACCAGAAGATGATTTCATAACAACATTATTAAAGAGTAAAGGAATTGAAGATCCGACTAAGATTAAATTTGAAGATGAAAATGGAGAAATTAGTGAGGTTAATTGGAATGAATTGAGTAATGAAGAAAGACTTAACATTCTAGAATCTTCTAATAGTGATCCTGATACAGATTTAGATGACTCTGAAGCCAGACTTATTAATGCTATCAGAGAAAGTGGTTTAACTCCTGCTGAATATATTAATCATGTGTAGAGAACTACACTTGATAATTATATTAAAAATATGCAGCAACCAAGTTATCAAATAGATCAATATAGTGATGATGAGTTGTTTGTTTTCGATCTTATTAGTAGAATGGGAGATATTACTGACGAAGAAGCTCAGGAAGCTCTTGAAAGAGCTAAATCTAATGAGACTTTATTTAATAAGTAGGTAGCTGCCATTCGTAGAGAATATAAAGCACTTGAAGACGAAAACATTAAATAGGCTTAGTACGAATAGGAAGAGCAAGCTAAAGAGAGGTATCATCAATTTGCTAATCAAATTGTAAGTTATATAGATGACTTTAATGAATTCTCTGGGTATGATTTAAATCTAACAGATGAAGATAAAGATGATTTATATGACTTCATTACAGGTCAAGATGGAGCAGGTAATAATTACTTTGCAAAAGCTTTATCAGATCCTAAAATTTTAGTTTAGACAGCATGGTTTGCACTAAACGGCAAATAGATGGTTGACGACATTACTAGTTATTTCCAAAATGAAATAAAGCAAGTAAGAAAAGATAGTTATTAGAAAGGATTAGAAGATGCTAGAAAAGGCGGGAATTCTGTAGTTTATGCAAATAAAGAAAAGAAGTCCCGTGTATATGATGATTTGGATAATTTTTAATTAATTTTTATAAGTATATGTTAGTTGCAAGTTTTACAAGTAAGATTCCTAATATGGGTAAAGTGTTGCCCATAAAAAATCCTGTGAATTGCTGGAAACCCTCCATTACATATACTTATGGGGTAATCAGCAGCTAAGTTAAAGGTTAACAACTTTAAAAAGTTCAACGACTACCTGGTGAAACTAATATGAAAAGGATTATAAAAGAAGAATTAAAAGATGGAACTATTCAGTATAGAGTAGAATCTAATAGAATATTTTTCGGATTGATACCTTGTAAATGGTATACTTGTACAGCAGTTATTCTATCTGGAGGTATTACAATATCTTGTGATGCTGTATTTAGTTCTTTAAAAGAAGCATAGATATATGCAGGTATAGATCCTAATCCTATAGTTAAAAGAACTTTATTAGAATATAATCCAGACACGAGCGCAGGATAGCAATAATATAGTCTGATCATACAAGATGGTAAATTGTATGAATTATAGGATAAAGAGCCTATAAGTTAACACTTTTGGACACGAAGACCTACGAAGACTGGAGTAAGTACCTTGGTGCTAAACCCTATCGTTTGGGTGTTGTAGCCCGTATGTACACACAAAATACCTTGAATTTTATTACGGATGGTTTGAGAAACGTCTTTTATAAAGACGAAAAACCCAGTAACTTTGACGTTTCGTCATCTTCAATGGTATTTGAATGGCAAGTGGAAACCAATAATATTAAAAAGATTGCATTTGCCGAATAGCCTACCGACACAGGTGATAATGGTTCGGAAATCACTATGGCGTTTACTGAAAATTACTATCAAAAGTATGATATTTTCAGAATTGACGCAACGAAACAGCAATGTCAAGTGGTTAGCAGACCCATTCGTAAGCGGGATAACCAGTAATTGTCCCGCTGTTAATAAATAAAATATTTATTATGAAAATAAATTCTTTAAATTGCTGGGAACTTCTTATAATAGAACAATCAGCAGCTTGCTTGTAACGACAAGAGAGTTCAACGACTAGGAGAGATCCATAAATTATTATTTTTAATAATTGAAAAACTGAATTACTTATGAAATATATAGTTTACTTAACAACAAATATTAAATCTCAAATTAATGGTTTAAATAGAATCTATGTAGGAGTACATGGAATAAAAAATGAAATAACAATGGATCCGTGGTATATAGGATGCGGAATAAATACAAATCAACCAAGCACATATAAATATCCTAAAACTCCTTTTCAATATGCAGTAAAAAAATATGGAGTAGACGCTTTTAAAAGACAAATTTTGTATGTATATGATAATTGGAAAGATGCTTATAACAAAGAACATGAAATAGTAACCGAAGATTTCATTAAACAATCACATGTATATAATGTTGCTTTAGGAGGTGCATATGAGGAAAGATTTAAACCATTATATCAATATGATTTAACTGGAAAATTAGTAAAGATTTGGGAAAAATCTATAGATGCCAGTGAATTTTATGGGTACCCTATTTCTAGATGGAGTAGTCCTAAAAAAAATAAATGTGTTTTTTTAGATTCATTTTGGTCAACTAGTCCTATTATGGATATTAGTGAATACTCTAATAAACCTATTACCTCTATAACATATCTCTATAACAAAGACGGAAAGATGCTTATGGAGTTTTCTTCACAAACTGAATGTGCAAATTATATTAAATACGATAGAGGAGAACTTAGTAGAGCTATAAAATACCAAACTCTTATAAAAAAACAATATTATGTTTCTAATACTGTAGTTGATGAATTTAAACCTAGTTCTAGAAAAAATTATATAGATAAAATGTTCTATGTTTATGATGTTAATAATAATTTTATAGGAGAGTATAAAGGTAAACAATTAATGAATGTTATAGGATTACATTCCTGGGATTATATAGGACACATTTTTACACATAATAGAAATTGGTATAAGGATTTTTATATATCTTTAGAAAAAATAGATAAAATTCCTGTAAAAAGAAAAGGAAATGGAATTTGTGTAGAAATATATGACAAATTTGGTAATTACATTGAAACTTTAAAATCTTTAAAAGAAGTAAGAGAAAAATATAATGTTCCTTCTTCTAAGTTAAAACATATTCAACAAGGAGATAGATACTTTGATAATTATATATTTAAATATAGTAAATGATATAGTCTATAAATGAATTTCTGGGAAGTGCAAGTTCGCTTAATCGATAACGATTTTGACACTACACTCGATGTAGATGGGTGCTAGGCTGGCATGTTAACGACATTCCAATCTGTAGCCGTACCTGAATTGTCTGAAATAATTCGGACCTTAATAAAGTGATTTATTAAGAAAAAATTTACTTAATTGCTGGAAGCCTAAGTAGAAATATATGGTAATCAGCAGCTTTTATTTAGTAACTAGTCTAATTTAGACGGTACTTTATAGGAGTTCATCGACTAGTCGCAAGACGTACATTATTAGATAATGGAAATAGTAAATAACTTTAAAATTTTAAATAATATGAAATATATAGTATACGAAACAACCAATTTGGTGAATAATAAAATTTATATTGGAGTTCATAAAACAGTAAATCCTGATATATTTGATGGATATATAGGATGTGGAGTACTAGCAACTCAACCTAACACATATAATCATCCTAAAACACATTTTCAATTTGCAGTAAAAAAGTATGGTCCTAAGAATTTTAGAAGGAAAACATTAGCAGTATTTGATACATTAGAAGAAGCTTCTAATTTAGAGAGAGAATTAGTAAATGAAAAGTTTCTTGCAAGGGATGATGTGTACAATATGATTCTTGGAGGAGTTGATGATAATTTCTATATAATTGTTCCGTGTTATCAATATGATTTAGAAGGAAATTATATAAGAGAATATGAGAGTATTAGAGCTGCTTCTATAGAAATGGGATGTGATGACTCTTTAATAGGACACGCTATTACTTTAAAAATTAAAGGGAAAGGTTTTCTATGGACAAATACTAAAGTAGATAAACTTGATATTTCCACTTATAATTTAGGAGAAAATCATCAAATTCCTTTATTTGTTTATTCTATAGAAGGTAATCTTTTATATGAATTTCCTAATCAAGTACAAGCTTCTAAAAATTTAAATATTTCTTCATCTTGTCTTAAGAATTGTAGAATATTTGGAATCTCTTATAAAAATAAATATTATTTTTGTGAAGTTAAAGATGAAAATTATTCTAAAGCTAGACTAAGATATGTAGAAGGAAGAATGGTATGTAAATACGATGGAGAGACTGGTGAATTTATTAAGAAATATAATTCACAATTAGAAGCAGAACAAGATAATCCTACCTCTAATATATCAAGAGCTTTAAAACAAAAAGAAAAATGTAAAGGTGGATTTTTATGGAGCTTAGAAGAATTACCTAAGTATGCTGCCAAAAAGCCAAAAACAAAAAGAAAGGTAGGCAAATATGACTTAGAAGGTAACTTAGTCCAAATTTATGATTCTGCTACAGCTGCTGAAAAGGAGAATGGCACTTCAGTATGGAAAGTACTTAATGGTACAAATAAAACCCAAAAAGGTTACGTGTATAAGTATTTAGATTAAAAAGTTAATGATATAGTCAGTTCTAGTAGAAATATTAGGCCCAACGGAGGAGGGCTATAGCAAGTTCTAGTCGCAAGTAGAGCTTCACAGAAATTTTATGACTACGTTTAGAGCAGACGCTAGCTGGTCTAGCTTATACGCTCTCTAGGAAGACGTATTCATGAAGATTGCCGACGATAAGAATATAGCCAAGGGTGAAGGTGTATATAAAATGCTTAAAAAGGAAAAAGAGCTTCTTGAAACCTTTATGTACGCTACCAACACAGGGTTAAAACTGCTTAAGTAATAGCTCTGTATAAACCTCTTTAATTGCTGGAAAATCTTATTAAGATAACTAGCAGCGAAGTCTCCAAGGAGAAACGTTCAACGACTATCGAACGTATAGTATAAGAGAAATACTTATACGAATAAACAAGTAGAGTACACAATTGTGGAAAAGGGAGGTACTTTATAAACGATAATAGGATATAAAGTAAAGATATAGTCTAATCTTTATAGAAATATAAAGTTAATAGTAATGTATTACTCAACAAAGGCAATGTGGATGTCAACGGTAAGCGTTTTGCCGCATAATAAAGTAATTTATTATTGAAAACTTTGTGAATTGCTGGAAATCCTCCAATAATATTAGGATAATCAGCAGCCAAGCCTTATTAAGGAAGGTTCAACGACTAGAGCTTTATAAGCTCCACGAGTGCAAAGCATCCTTTATAGGATGAAGATATAGTCTGAACTATTACGATGGTAAAGTAATAGAACTAATAGATAAAGAGCTATTAGGGTAACATAATTGAAAGCAACAATCGTAGATCCTGATACTGCTAGGCCTATAAAATACTTAAGTCCTAAAGTATATGTAGGGGTAATTAGTGATAATTACAATAATAATCCTCTTTAATTGCTGGAAATCCTACTGGGACAATCAGCAGCTAAGACCCATTTAGGGTAAAGTTCAGAGACTATCTCGAAAGAGAGTACACTTTTATAAGTGGAAAAGGGAGGCAACTTAATAAAGAGATTAAGTTGAAGATATAGTCCGATACCATTAGCAATAATGGATAAAACGTTATGATATATAGGACAAGGAGCCATTCCTCAAATTGAAGAGTTTGCAGACAAGTTTGTTTACGCTGGTAAACCTAATCTGCAGCTGTTTAATATAATTATGAACGCAATGGCTGACAAAGCACAAGAAGATCAGGGTAACAAGTTAACAAACCTAGCTTGGGTAGCTTGAAAGAGCTGCAAAAATAAATCTCTCTAACTGCTGGAAAATCCTAACGTAAAGTCGAGGATGATCAGCAACCAAGACCTAATTTTTAGGTAAGGCTCAACGACTAGTAAGTCCAGAAATGGCATACATCTTTTTTTTTAGATGGAAATGGGAGATGTCCTTCGGGATAAAGATATAGTCTGAACTTATATGAAAATATAAGAGTTAAAGATTCCCAATCTTTAGAATAACACAATTGGGGTATTTGTTTTAAACCGTAAGTTATGGTAGGATATTAACACAGTCCTTGGTGAATATCTTGCTAATTATAAGACAATGGGTACTTATATGTATTCTAAGTCTGCTAATAAAGGACAAGGTGGATATATTAAAGTAGGAGCTACGTTTGATACCTATGTTTACGCTGGTAATCAATTGTCTTTCGTAGTAGACCGTGCTTTAACTAGAGAATATCCCGATAAAGGCTATGGCGTATGCATCGACCTTACCGCCGATAAGACTTCAGGAATGCCTGCCATTGGTAAATTCATGCTGGCTGGTAAGGATATTATTACCAATAAGATAGTAGGCGTAAACTACACCACTTGCGCCGCTTAAGAGGTGACTCTTTTGAATAATAAATTTATCTAATTGCTGGGAACTTCTTTTTAGAACAATCAGCAGCTAAGACTGTGAATAGGCAAGATTATAAATCAGCTCACAGTAAAGTTCAACGACTACTCTGGATAGAGGTACACTATTTTATAGTGGAAATGGTAAATAACTTAATAAAAGTATAAATTATGAAATATATTGTATATTTAACTACTAATTTAATAAATAATAAAATTTATGTAGGAGTTCACGAAACAGAAGATCCTACAGTATTTGATGGATATATTGGAAACTCTATTAATATTTTTTAGAGTAACCCAGAATTAAAGCATCCCAAAATTCCTTTTCATAAAGATATTAAAAAGTATGGATATAGTGCGTTTAGAAGATTTACTTTAGCTATATATGATACTTACGAAAGGGCAATTAATTTTTAGAATTTTATTATTAATCAATTTACTGAATAGATAAATACATATAATTTATCTTTTATAAAACAGATGGATAAAGAACAAACTGTAAATAAAAGAAGAAAAATAGGACAATATACAATGGATGGACAATTAGTAAAAGTTTTTAATACTTTAAGGGAATGTAGAAAAGAATTTCCCAATGTTTCTAAAGTATTAAGAGGACAAGCTAAGCATTGTCATAATTATACATTTAAATACTTAGAATAAGTTAAAGATATAGTCTAAATTTGAGGTGGTTATGACGGTAAAACGTCAGGTGAAGTCGCTAGCAACGTTGCTGGCAGCAAATTAGTAATGATGCAATATTCAGGGGTGGCCGTTTTCACTCCTCATAGATCAGCTATTTTAAGAGAAGCTTAAAATAATTAAGAATAATATAGATAACGTGGAGGGAGCCGTAAAACCCTCCCTCCACAATTTTTTTTAGTGTTATATGAAATAATATGGATAATAAAAAGAAAGTAACTAAAACTGATATTGTATTTGATGACAATATTATTATTTTAAAAAGTGTATATGATAAATCAAACATTAAGTATTATATACAGCCTTGTAAAGACAAGTATGGTAAACTTCCTAGCTGTATAAAGAAAGTTAATTCATCTGGAGATATGATTATGAGTGAAGCTGAAAGAAACGCATTTTCTGAAGGAACTGCCGCTTTCTTTCCTGAAAATCATATTTTTGAAATATAGAGTGGAAAGACATATCATCTTGATGATTTGTGGGAAAGGGCTGAATGGGAAGCTATTCAGAACTGTCCTTTAATTGCTAAAAGTAGAGATGCCCGTGATGCTAGTGGTAATCTTATTATTGATGGTCCTATATCTACTCCACAACATCCTACTCGAAATGGAGTTGCAGAATTATATGTGGATAAACCTGGTTTGGATACACAAAGAAGAGTATCTAAGAAACAACTTATTCATAAGGCTGAATCCTTTATTTATGATGATCCACGTGGAGCAGACGGGCAATTGAATATGGCTAGAATCTTGGGCAAAGATATGAGAAATCAACCTATTGCAGATGTTATTGATTATTTAACTAGAATAGCTGAGAAAGAACCTCAGAAAATTATAGACCTTTATACAGGTAATGATATTTCCTTACGTCTATTATTCATTGACGCTAAAGAAAAGAAAGTTATCTATATTAAGAATAAGGTGTATTTATATGGGGATAATATTGTTTTAGGAGCTACTGATGATGCAGTCCTTGCATGGATGAAAGATCCAAAAAATCAGAAAGTAGTAGAACTGATTAAACGAGATACATATCCTGAATATTACACCACAACAGAATAATTAAATTTAATATAAATGACAATTCGCTAGTGCTATGAGGGGCTGTTAACAGAATTGAGTAAAGTAAAAGCACCTAGCATGTTGCTTTAGGACTTTAATTATTTCTTTAATAAAGCTCTTAATTAGTACATTAACAGAAGGTATAGTATTTATGATGTAAATCAATAGACTACTGATGATTTAAGAGTACTTAAAACTACAGCTTTTTTAGATGCAGTTAAAGTTACTGAATCTTCTCCTTATAAAGATTTAAATATAGGAGATATATTTGAAGGATTCTATGAGGTATCATTACCTGCTGATTACCTTCATTTATTAAATTGTATATGCGTATATGAGGTTAATAAGAATTATAAATGTTACAAAAAAGGAGACACAGTGCAGTATCCCGCGATTAAAATTACAGCGGATGCTTGGCCCATGATTCTCAATGATTACTATAATCGACCGAAACCTTAGAAACCTTATTATTATATACATAATGTAAACTAGAATACTACTTTACCTACAAATCCTGTAGGAGAAGATATTGTAGAAAGTACAGGTTTATAGAAAGGAACTGATATATCCAAATTATATGGAGTAGTTCCTTCAGAATCTCCAACTGGATTAGGAGGCGGAGTTGATGATACCAAAAATAAAAAGAAATCTAATTTTAAAAGGACTATCAAATTAGGACATCCTATAACTAGTGATGGAATTGATACTATTAGTACTGTAAATAAAGAAATTGGAATGAGATATGGAAATCCGTCCAATGTTCGTATGGAAATTAGATGCGGTAATGATCCTTCGTTTACATTAAAAAAAGTATTTATTGATTATTTAAAAACACCATAGACTGTAATACTTACACAAGAATAGCTTAATTTAACCGAAGATACATCTTAGATTATAGAATTTCCAGATTATGCATGTCAAGAGATTATCAATGAACTGGTGCGGTTAGTAATGGAAAATAATGCTGACCCAAGATTATAGTCAGTAACTGCAGTTTCATAGTCTATTGCAAGTCCAGTTCAGCAATAGACACAATAATTTAACTCATTAGAGTATTAAAATTTATTTAAATTATGTTTCAATTTACAACAACTAACGTAATTAATTCAAACGTTGATTATACCACTGGTAAAGCATTGTGGTCAGTAGGGACAACTGATAAAAGTTTCTTTGTAAAGAGAGTTAATAAGTTCTTACCTGCAAATATACTTGCAGTTTATAAAGCCCCTGCACAAGATCCTGAATTTGTAAAAGCTACTGTTGACTTTTCTTAGATTACTAGTGCTTCTGCTGGTAAGGTATATAGATTGTTTATTTATTTAGGTTTGACTCCTTCGTCTCAAAGCTCGTTGTATGCTAACGATCTTCAATATAAGGGTAAACCTCTTAGTATAGATTTTGTATGGGGTGATAGTGCTTCTGCTACTGTTGAACAGTTATGTAAAGTAATTAAGAAGTACGAAACTATGGTATACAATAAGAGACTTCTGAATGTTTCACATAGTGGTAATTATCTCACTGTTGAAGGTACTGATGAATATCAAAGATTTGTGAAATTCAGTATTGAAGAATTTGATAGTGCTGCTTATCATGGTATGGGTGAATATAAACCTGTTAGAACCTTTAAGGATCTTTCAGAAAAAAGCACTAATGCTGAAGTTACTGCTACAGCTGAAGGATTCTTCCCTGGTAAAGAAGGCTTCGGTACTTATCCGTACTTGATGCATAACCTGAGACTCCCGACTTATGCTAGAAATCGCTGGGAAGCTCTTAATCAAGATGAAACTCCTGTTGTAGGTGCTAAGTATGATCAATATACTTTGTATTACTGCAAGAATAGAGGTATTCTTGGTGATAATGCTGTTGGTGATGTAGTTAAGTCGATGACTACTCATGTATTCTATGTAAAGACTGACATTTCTGCTCAGTTTGAATCGGCAATAACAGAAACTTTGCAGAAAGTAGGTAAGGAAGTTATTGAAGTAACTGGTCCTAATACACCTGGTCTTGGTGTAGAAGCTGCTGATCTTGAATCGCTGCAATAGCAGATTACTCAATTAAGTTCTTCTAAGCAAGACACTTTAACTTAGGGTGATGGTATTGAAATTAGTGGTAATTCAGTAACAGTAAAACTTGATGGAGATAGTCTTACAAAGAGTGCTGCTGGTCTTAAAGTAACTGAGTAAATTTACTGAAGTTTAATATTAGGCGGAGGCGTTTATTTCGCCTTCGCCTTTTTTATTTTAATGTATGAAAATAAATAAACTTGCATCGGCTGTACGGAATGATGTTGTATCTGGATTAAGAGGTTATCATTCAAATCCTAGTATGTCTATGGAACAATTAGAAGATGAAATTGTTCTTGAAAGATTATAGGTAATGAAAGAATATTCTCTTAAAGGAATTCTTCCTACAAAGGATTTATATTTATCTATCAATTGTATTCCTGTAGATTGCTAGAGTATTGATAGATGTAGATGTAATGAATAGATAGATTGTCTAGAACCACCTATTGCTCACTTTGAAGTTCCTTAGATCGTTAATGATTATGGAAATTTAGCTATTGATTATATAGGATCTACTGATAGATAGCTTCCTTTTATATTTTATACATCATCAACTGGATTTAGATACCATAAATATAGAAAGAGAGGTAAGAATAGACCGTATGTTTGGATAGATACTACTCCTAATGCTAATAATATGTATGATGGATTTATATTTAAAGCTCCTTTATTAGATACTCTTTCTATAACTGCTATATTTAAAGATCCGAGATAGTTAGATAATTATGGATGTTGTACTGATGACGATAATTTATCATTCATTGATAATGAAGTTATAAAAAGACTTACTCAAAAGAAATTACAATATTATCGTCAATTAGCTGCTCCAATTATGTCAAATGATCAATCCTATACTGCTGGTTAATTATGGAAAACTTTCATTACGCAATGAGTTTGTTAGAAACTCTTTTTGGATTATCTATTTAGGAAGATTAGTTTGAAGAAATCGCATCTGTTGGTTGGAATTTAATAGGAAATAAACGTACTAAGATATATAGATACCAAACTGAAGCTACAAAAGAGGGAGTTGAATTGCCCTGTAATGTACATACTATAGAAGCGGTTACTACAGATTGGGAAGATTGGGATTTTTCTACTAATGATACACCTAATGGTAATTTATATTCAGCGTTTGTTGAATCATATATAGAACACCGAAAAGCTTTTAGAGATCCTTTATACGCCAGAGGAAAGTTCATTAACTACGAAAGAGTAGGAAATATGTTATATTTTGATAGACCTTACGGTACAGTAAATATTCTATACAGAGGATTAGTATTAGATGATGACGGACTTCCAGAAATTACTGAAAAAGAAGCTTTAGCAATAGCTACTTATTGTGCATACGTTATTAAGTTTAGAGAAGGAATGATGACTAATAATGGAGGTCTAATATAGATGGCTGAAGTACTTAGATAGTAGTGGTTAATTAGAGCAGACTAGGCTAGAACTGACCATTACATGTCTTAGAATGAATGGAATCAGGTACTTGAAGCAAAGAGTAGCTGGAATAGAAAGCAACATAGTAAATCCTTTAAAATGTATGAATAATTACGCACTTGGGTGTGCTTTTACTTTAGATGAAGTATTAGAAAACTTTCCTTATAAAAAGTTACATTTTACTTGTAAAGATGCGGAAGAATTAATTGGTGACAGACATAGGAATTTATTAGTTTATAAAATTTTTAAGGAAAGTGTAAAATTAGTAATATCCGATATAGTAAACAATAATATAACTTTTTGGCTTCCTTTAACTGGAGGAAAAAAATGTAATTTACATATGAGGAGAATTGATGGAGAGAATTTTAAAAGAAAGAGAAGAGCTGGAAAAATGTTAGATATTGATATTTTAAAATCAAATTTTACTGGTTATCAATTAACTCTTTATATGTTAGGAAACAGAACTCCTAGAATGAAATCTGTATACTTAAATAAATACTATAGAGATTTAATTACTAATAATACAAATAATGGAATGTCTTATGGAGATGGAAAAAATGATAAGTACATAAAAGATTATTATCAACAGATATATAAAATGTTTCCTAGTATATCAAAACAGGATATAAATAAGATTTTGAATTTTTCTTGGAAATCTTTATATTTACATAATAGCTATGGAGGTGATACTTTAATCTCCGATAAAGAATTATGGCTTTATATTGGTAATCTTAGAATACATCCCTTGGATCATTTCTTTTATTATATAAGAAAACTATGTATAAGATTAAGAGTATTATACAGAAAGAGAAAAATTCCTTGGGATGGATATTATTATTTTGCTTTAACTGAATAGCAGTATCAAGAATATCTAAGTTAGAAAAATAAAATGGGAAGACCTAGAACTCATTTTAAATTTAAGAATATAATATTGTATCAAATTTAGGATGAATGTAGAATAAAAGAATGTGGAAAAAGGTATATATTTAAAATGCCTTTTAAGCGGAATAAAAAATTAAAAATATTTATGCCTGATTTTGATGCATACAATATAGAGCTTGTAGATATAAGAGATCCTTTAAAATTTAAAGATATATTAGTTTGGAATAATGAATATGAATTTTTATGAGAAAAGCTGATTAGACAAATACATTTTAGGAGGGGATTTTAATGGACCTGAATCCTTTAATCATGCCTGATAATACCATGACAACGGCGTTAAATGCTACATTAATGACAATGAATGGTAATGAAAATGTACTTTAGAATGATATGGGAAATGGTAGAGTTGAGACTGCGTATTTGCCTGAAGGATACATTCCTTTAGGCTCAACTTCATTTGGTGGTATTATCTATGTAGTTTCATATAATCCATTAACTAATAAAAGTTAGATAGGATCTTTTCCATCTCCTGAAAGAAATATATCTTCAAGTGAAGTTAGTGATTTAAATACAATATTGACTAATAATGATTTTGGTGTAACAGTAAGTAATGACAATCCTAATACTTAGGGGGCTACAAAATATTATATTAAAAAAATAATAAACTCTGATCTTATATTTTATCCTGGAGATAAATTTATTGTATACAGTCCTAATGTTACTGATAATTATCCAAAGTTTTATTAGGAATCGTAGTATGATGAATTATTAAATACTTTAGGAACTTAGAGAGCACAATATTTATCAAATATTTAGATAATTTAGGAATAGATGCCTTCTAAAGAGTTTAATAATCTGTATTAGGTCAATATAGATGCGACTAAAGTAGAATTATATGAATTATTAAAAAAATTTCCAAATTTTTCTATTTCTAATAATATAACTAATCAAATTTAGACATCTATATCTGATTATTTTAATAATAAAGAACTTAGTACAATAGCTTAGTAGAATATAAGATCTTATAATAACTAGTTATTACTAAATAATAATGAAATAGCTGTACTAGAAAGTAAAAATGTTCAAGCAAGTAATTAGATACAAATTAATTAGAATTATATTGACACTATTTATCAGCCTGAAATCGATAAATTAGATGCGCAAATAACTAGTATTAAAAGTAATTTTCCTACTTTACTTACAGCAATTGAAGAAGCAAAAAATAAATAGATTGAAGCTGAAAAACAAGTAAATGATTAGAATAGTATAATATCTGAATTAACTGCGCAGAAAAATGGTATAGAAATTGATTTATTAAGCAAAACTTAGGAAAAAGCAGATAATGAAGAATTAATAGCTTCATTACAAGCTGAATTAGATAATATACAATTATAGTAGACTGCTTAGGAAGAATTAGTAAAAAGCAAATAGGATAGACTTACTTAGGTAACAGAAATAATTAATAATTATGATTCTAATTTAAAGGCAATAGATGATGAAATTGCTAAATTAGAGACTGATCTAACTAATTATAATAATGATAATAGTACTAGGGTTTCTGAATTAAATGAGCTTATTAATAGTACTAACACCACTATATCAGACTATAAAGTATAGATTGAGGATTTAAATAAAAAAATTGAAGACGCAACTCTTAATAAAGAAAATATAAATACTTCTATTTAGTAGGTTAGTTCTAACATTACTAATCTTAATAATTAGATAGAGTCTTCTTAGAACACTATAGACAATTATGAAGCATATACATGGCTAGTTAACAGAAATGAATCAATAAGCGAAGTAATAAATGCCTATTAGAATCCTCAAACTAATAGTATCTCTTTACTAAGTACTCCAGGAGTAACTATGGCTCCAGGTATTGTAGAAGAGATAAGACCTGGACTAGATTATGATATTGTAGAAATAGTAGACCAAGAATAGTTTAATAAATATAATACCGAATTTCAAGAAAATTCAATTGCAATATCTAATTTATTATAGAAGTTACCAGAAGGTTTTGATGCTGTTTAGTTTGAATAGATTAAATAGGAAGTCGAAGATACTAAAGCAGAAGTAAGTACACTTGAAAATTAGTTAACTGCATATAAGGAATAGATAAGTTCTATAGAAAGTACTCTTTCTGATTTAACTTCTGATCTAGAGGAAGCTAAAAGTTATTTAGATTCTAATCAAGTTACTTCAGCTTCTTATTAGAATGAATTATCTTCTACAAATAATGGACGAAATGAAATACAAAATAATATATTAATTCAAGAGACAAATAAACTTAATTTATAGAATGAATATAAGGATAGTCTTAGTGAATAGGTTATTATTTCAGATGAGTTAGAAATGTCTTAGAAAAAATTAGAAACTATACAATAGTCTTTTCAAACTAAAAACGAAGAATAGCTACAATATTTAAATTTATCTACTCAATATACCTAGGAATTACAAACCATTAGAGAAAATCTTTCTAATCAAGAAGATAAAATATCTATTGAATATGGAAAATTATATGAGTTTCAAAATGAATTAACTTCTAAATAGAATCTAGTTTCTCAGGCATAGCATAATTATGATTTAGAATATGCTAAATTAGAAGAACCTGAAAATTTAAAAACTCAATATCAGAATTTAATAAATGAGACAGTTTTATCTAATGATAGTTTAACTACAATTAAGGATAGTAACGAAAATAGAAAATAGTATTTATTATAGAGTAATACAACTCTTGAAGCACAAATTGCTGAAGCAAGTACTTCTATACAACCAGAAGATAAACTATTACTTGATTTTAAAGATAGTATTGACAGCATTCAAAAAGCGGAAACTTTAGATATATCTAAAGTAAAAGATCATACAATAAAATTAAACATAGGATGTCTAACTAAAGATGGAAAAATTACTATATTAGATAAGTTAAATTCTTATAAAGTTACATCATCTGGAGATAAATTTTAGATATTTTAGTATTCTGGTGAAGAATAGGGTATTTTAGATAGTGTTGATCAACTTAGAACGTTAACATCTTCTCCTTATAATATATTTGATTCTAAAATTTCAGGTAATATAGTATTAATAGCTGAACTTGTACAGTTTAATGATTTTGATGTTTCAATTAGTAACGATATTATAGACTCTAATGGATCTAATTTATATAGACCTAAATTTCAACTTGGTCTAACTGGAGATTCTTATTTTATTCCAAAAGGCGTTAAATTTACTATCAGTTTAGATTCTAATTCAGAAGAACTTGAATCAGTAACATTTTATGTTAATTTCTTTAAAAATACTACTGATACTCTAGATTCTGATGATATTTAGATAAATTTAGATAATGAAATACATGAAACAACTGGGGACTTCAAAACATATTCTATTAATGTTGATACTAATTCTCTTGTTAATCAAGGATTATAGGCAATATTTAATAAAATAGATACTTATTTTACCCAAACTCGAAATAAGAATTATATATTTAACGTTACAATAACTCCTTATATGAATTGGGGTTATTTAGACAGTATGACTAAATATATTTCAGTTGAACTTGATAAATTAGGAACTGGAGAGGTTACTATAACTACGTGGAAATATTATGTAAGTGAATCTAGCAAGCAATTAACATTAGACTGGGCTATTGAAAGCTATTTAAAGAATAATCAAAAAATTAATGATATATCTTTTAATTTTAGTTGCTTAGCTGAAAATTAGGAAAGTACTAATGAAGATAAATATGAAGTAAGTACTTATGTTTATAATATAGAGTATAAAGATAATTATTTTGGAAGTTATACAGAAGTAATAAGTCTTGATGATAAAGATGGATAGTTATCTTATGATAATATCTATTGTGTTCATATAGTAATTAATATCTCTGATGGAGAGTAGATAATAATAGGTAAAATGTTGTTTACTATTCCTGTATTTAATGATATTTATGTTAAAACGGATGTATTAGATTTTAATAATGAAGAATTGCCTATAGACTTTGGACATACATTAAAGGCAAATTGGCTTAAAGAAAATAGCACTGAGAATTCAAAGCTTATATCTAATGTAGTTAATCCTTTAGCTAACAGTCTTGATGAATATATTGATAATAATAAATAGATTTACCAAATACACAAATGTAGAGATTTAGAACTAGATTTAGACGTATATCCTAAACTTATAAATAATAATAAAAGACTTTCCGAAAAGTTAGAATTTGATTTAGATAGTTTAGGAACTAATTTAGAGGTAGGGACTTTTACTCCAAGTTCAGGAGAAGTACTAGATAATCCTTGGAGAGGTAATATTACATTTAGTTATGTCGCTTTAAATGGTACAGACGTTAATGACTATGTAGATAAATTTAAAACAAATTCTACTTTAGGGTATGACTTTGTTACTTATAAAGAAAATTATGGATATTTTATTGCTGTAGGTTCAGATCAGGATAATATTAATAATAGCTTATATAAAAAGTATCAAGTTAACGAATATGTAAATATGTAGGCTATTCCAATTGGAACCGCTGGAGGAACATTTAAATATTTTAGACCATATGCCTATGATAAAGATACTCGTTTGAAGGAAGTAGATATAGTGCAACTAACTTCATCTTCTCCTAAGGTAATATATCCTAAAAGAGTAAAGGGATTTAATGTACATCATTCTCTAGCAGACGGAGGAGTTAAAAATTCATCTATTAGGTATACGACTGGAGATGAATAGATAAATTGGATAGGTGGTAAGTTCTCCTATGTTAATATAAAAACAGCTACAGGAAATATAGATGGAGAAAAATATGATTGTACTTATTCAGATAGTATTCGATTTAAAATGGATTCGTTGCCAATTACTTATTATGGGGGTAATGCTCCTATAGATGGTTTTTTCTTTTTATCTTTCGCTCCAGTAACTTCAAGTAAAGAGTGTACTACTCTTATTCAAAAAGATTGTAGTACTGGTATGCAAGTACTTATAGGAGCAAAATTACATAAAGTGTATCACGGAATACTTATTATGTTAGCTATAAATTATGGAAACTAGACTGTGATACTTGATGATTGTGTGTGTGTTTGGCCAGACTAGAATAATAGCTAGATTTATTATAATACTGATTCTTGGGATAATGATGCTATTAAAGAATTTATAAATTCGTATCTTTCTTTATGTAATAGTTTCTATATATATTCAACAGAAAATAGATCTGACTATTATGAATACTATGATTTTATATATACTACTAGTGCTAGTACTAAACTTACAATACCTTATACAGTAACATATTATACTAATGAAATTAATGGAAATTATATTTGTTTTTGCGGAAAATCTCTTACAAATTATATAGAAGAGACAGTTTAGAAAATAAACAGTAACTATATATTTAAAAATCATATAATTAGTACTAATAATATTAGGGTAACATCTACGATTTCTCAGAATAGTACTAATGAATATATTATTACCGAAAACTTTACTGTTTCATCAAATGATCTTAATTACTTAATTTTTTAGGATTCTTATTTTACATATGATTATGATGGAAGTACTTTAGTGAATTTAGAACATCCAGAACCAGATACAAATCAAGTATATTTAAGGAATACTAATAATGCTATTATATATAACGAATCAATCGGTAATATATCTTATAATAGATTTACTTTTGATGAAAACTTAAATAGAAGTAGTTCTAATACAGGAATATTAAATTTTAATTCTAACTTATCTAAATTTGGATATAATGGGGATAAAATTTATCTAAAGGATAATACAGGGTTTGAAAGAACTTAGAATTTTATTAATGCACAGCCTGTAAATAGTGAATGTAATGAAAAGAAAAGAGCTTATTTAATGGGCTTTAGTTCAAATTACTTAATGAGAGATGGAAAAAGTGTTATTAATATTCCGTATGCTACATCAGATACAGAGCCTTCTGGTCATGATGCTAGAGTTTTATAAACTTAATATTTCCTAATTTTATGATAATTTTTGATTATCCATTAAATACAGATATGCAATTAGGTCTCATGTCAGAAGTATATTAGACCAAAGGAAACATGGCATGGGAATATAATCCATTTAGAAATTATAGGTTAACTGAATCAAAATATTATTTTAGGAATAAATTCTTTAGTAAAAGTGAATTAATAGCCGAATTAACTAATGAAGAAAATGAAGAACACTGGATGGATGTGTTAGAGACTTAGAAAAATTGGGATTGGGCTAGAGTTCCAAAAGAAGATGAGAATAAAATAGCTCCTAAAAACGGTATTCAATCATATGAAGATGATCCCGTATTTTATGATGCTGGATAGCTAGTTGATTTTGATACTGATGAATTATCCTTTAGTTTAAATCATCCTGTAGATGTTCTTCCCCAATACTCTTATGATGGTTCAGTAAACTTAATTTTAAATGATGGATTAAATCCACCAAAATTAATAAATTCGAGATTTAGTGCTCTCGGAAAATAGAAATATGAGATAGTAGATAGACGTGGAGATAATGATACAAATATATACGATGCAGGAAATCAATTTTAGACAGATACGTCATTATATAAATCATATAGTGGAATTCCTAGAATAAGTTTTATTAATACTTATTATGGAGGAAGTTTACCAGTAGGAAATTATCATTTCTACTTTAAATATATGGATGCTGATGGGAATGAGACTGATTTCGTTGGAGAATCTGGATTAGTTTCTGTATTTAAAGGTTCTACATTTGGTAATATATCTTCAGGCTTTAGAGAAGAAAATTCTTAGAAACAAGTAAAGTTTATAATTGAAAATGTAGACCCTGCATATTAGTATATAGTAGTTTATTATACAAAAAGTTCTTCAGATATAAATCAAAATCCAGTAACAACAGCATATAAAATTGATTAGAAATTTCTTGTAAATAATTCTTTAGTATGTTCTATACAAATTACAGGTAATGAACCTACTATTTCTTATTCCTTAGATTTCTTAAATTTATCTTATTATATTGCTAAAAATGTTAAAACACAGGAATAGGTTTAGAATATGTTGTTTTTTGGCAACATTACTGATTATAATTTAGATTATGAAGAGTTAGCCGATTTATCACTAAGATTTGTAGCTAAACCTGATGTATCTAAAGGGTATAGTCCTACTAATTATAATTATTCTACATCTGTTTCCAATACATATGCAGATCCTAGATTTATTTATAATTATACAGGATATTAGAACCATGAAATTTATAGATTTGGAGTTGTGTATTTAATGTCTAATGGATAGTTATCTCCAGTATTTAATATTCGTGGGGGATATTTTAATTCTATTAATGATAATTATAGTAAGTTTGAAATTTATAAAGATAATGATAGAAATTATATTACATATAATGAAAATACTGGTATAATATATCAAGACTAGTCTTAGGAAGAGTCTGATACTTCAAAAATAAATTCTACTATAAGTTTAGAAAATGTATTTGGAGTAGTTAGAATTGAATCAGGAGAAGATTAGGAAATTAATCAAGTTATAGGAATAAGAATTGAATTAGATTATTAGGATAGTAAATTATTTGAAGAATTACAGAAATATGATATTAAAGGATACTTCTTTGTAAGATAGAAAAGAATGCCTTTAAGATTATGCTAGGCTTTTACTGTAGGGATTGATTAGTTATCTCACATTCCTATGCCTTATGTTGATAAAGAAGATTCTGGATTTTTATATGAAAGATTTTTTAATAATGATAGAGTTATTACTCATTAGTATGATTCTAGAATACAATTAATAAATTCAGTTTCCAATTACGGAGCGATTTGCCCTGAATATGATGTAAATTATCCTTATTATAATTCTTTATTCTGTGGAGAATAGTATGTTATAGAACAAGCTTCCCCATAGATAAAATTAAAATAGGATACGTTTACCGAAAGAAATTGGTATGCTGATCCTAATGAATACACACGCCCTCCATAGACTAATATTAATTTATCTAATGTTATTGGAATTGAAGATAATGTAAAATTAGTTGAAACTGGTGGAAAATTGTTTTCAGCTAGAGCTGGGGAAGCAGAAGAAGGACATAGGTACGAATATATATAGTTTGAAAATAAAGTTTCTGAAGCCACTAACATAATTAGAGAATCTTTTGGTCCTTATATAGGTTTATCTAGCTATACACAAGCAGGAACTTTAATAAATATATATTTATAGGATTATTAGTCTATGTCTTCAGATGAATTATTCTAGCTTAGAATAAATGATAAATCTGCTTATTATGCTATATCAGATAGATTTGATATTCAAGCATCCTTTAATAATCCAGTATTATATAGAGGAGATACTTATATATGTACTTTTACTCATAGATTAAATAGAAACTTCCAAGATCCTTCAGCTCCAACAAATGATAAAATTGTTGATCCAAATTGCTGGAAAGACAATTATAATGTAGAAGATGAAGTAGTAAATATGGAAGATTTTGCTAACGTTAATCTAGGAGACTTAAATGCAGTTAAAATAGGTACATGGATAACATTTACTTTAGTATCTTCTACTAATTTAAATATCCGTTCATTAGATGATTCTATACCTGATGAAATAGCTTCTAATGGACATCCTAGAGGATTCTATCCTTATTATGGACTAACAGCTGACGGAACTCATAAAACTCCAGAAGCATTATGTTATAATTCAGGATTTGATAAATCACTTTCTGAAAGATATAATTTTGAATTACCTAATGTTCCTGCTTTTAAAAGTAATTTTAATACTAGAATAGCATATTCTGATATTCATGTTAACGATGCTTTTAAAAATGGATTTAGAACATTCTAGAGTAATCATTATAGAGATTATCCTAAAGCATATGGATAGATTACTAAACTAATTGAATGGAATGGTAGTTTACTTTGTGTATTCGAACATGGAGTTGCCTTAATTCCAGTCAATGAAAGAGCTGTAGCTGGGGAAGGTGCAGGAGGTAATGTATTTATCAATACTTCTAATGTACTTCCTTAGAATCCTTTAATGCTTAGTACACTTTATGGTAGTCAATGGAAAGAATCTATTATAAAGACTAAAAAAGCAATATACGGAGTAGATACTGTTGCGAAAAAGATATGGAGAACTAATGGTCAAGATTTCATGTGTATCTCTGATTTTAAAATTGGGGAGTTTTTAAATAATAATATATCTTTAACGGAAAGAGAATTAGATCCAATTATAGGTATTAGAAATGTTAAATCTCATTTTAATGAATATAAACAGGACTTAATGTTTACTTTCTATGATAATTTATATGGATTTGAAGAGAAAGTATGGAATATATGTTGGAATGAATTAACAGACAGATGGGTTACATTTTATAGTTGGGTTCCTAGTTATTCTGAGAATATTTACAATTCTTATTTTAGTTTTGATAGAAATACTTCTAAATGGATAGCTAAATTAGGAACTAGTCATGATGGTAATGATTTTGCTGATGGAGTTGTATTAAATGAAAATATAATTCCTAATGATGCGAAAAAAGATTCTATTGTTGGGACTTTAAATTTAGTTAGTAGAGATTTACCTACTGGAGATGGTATTGATGTTGTAGTTACTTATGAATTAGAACGAGACAATTATTAGAATTATAAGAATTTTGAAATTGTAAATATTGTAGAGTTAACTGATAATTAGAAAAATAATACATATACTACTATTAATAAAGAAGCTTTTCCAAATTGGGATATATACTTTGACGAAGTTAATGATAAAGGTAAGAATGTATATAAATTTAAGGAAACAGTTGATCTAAATAATGTTCCTAATTACGATGTAGAATAGATTAGTAATGTAATTGGAGAATTTCCTCCTACTAAATCTTAGTTAAAATTAAAAACAGATGCAGTTAATTTATGTTCTGAATTGTTTATTAGAGGTTTAATAGACGGTGAAGAATTAACTGATCCAGGCAGTGCCGAATCTAAAAAGGATTGGATTAACAATTGTGTATTGAGTGCTAAGTATTCTATTTTAAAAGATGACAGAGGTAGAAGAAGAAATCTTGATTAGGATAAGAAAATAAATCCAGATAAATTAGTAACTTTGCTTAATATTAAAGCTAATCTTAAAACTATTGATAATAGTAATACGCCTAGTTTAAGTGAAGCTTTAACAACTGGATTTACTAATGGTACTATAGTTGATGCAGGTTATTATGAATCGGTTGTAGCTGTAATGCCTCAATATAATATGCAATTCTTAACAACTGATTTCTGGAAACATGGATAGGCAGGAATTATAGATATTGCTGATAAAGTATATCCAACTTATTGGTACGGTAAATAGCATCCATTTGAATTTGAGTTTGTAGTGAACACTCAATAGACTTTCCATAAAATATTTGATAATCTGGAAATTATAAGTAATAATGCAGAACCAGAATCATTTCATTATGAAATAGTAGGTGATTGTTATGATTTTGCAAAAGATAAAAAGAATATGTATATTAGATAGGAAGCTACTAAAGAGTTCTATCAATATAATGGATCAGATATAACATATGATCATGATTATACAGATTTAACTGAAGTCCATAGAGATATTAATGGAAAAGAACCTGATGATAATACTACAGTATTTGATAAATCTACAATATTACCTTTGTATTATTCTAGATAGGATACTATAAATGAAATTGAAGATTATTATCATAATATGAGTGCTCCTTCTAAAGACTATTCTGCTTTAGCAGGCGGAGAGATTGTTTATTATAAAAATCTAGACGAGTATAGAATCTGGAATCATGCTAAAGGTGTTAATGTTTAGACGGCAGAACAAGGTAGATTAAGAGGTAATATGTAGTATAATGAAGATAAATGGGTTGTTTAGATAGATCCTATTAATGTTGTATAGAAAAATGAACCTGCTTGGAATAGTGTAGATTTGTTTGGAAGAAATGAACCTGATACACTAGAAAGTGAGACACTAGATAATAAAATTCCTATAGAAATAGGATAGTCTCCAATTCCTGACGATATTATTACAGAAGATAAAATAACAGGTGAACAAAAAACTATTACAACAGATGATCTACCAGATAAACATAGAGCCGTAGTAGCTTGGGATTGGAATGATAGTCAAAATCAAGAAGTAAAAGTGAAAGATAAATGGATTAAAATTAGAATAAGATATACTGGAGATAAATTAGCTATAATCTCTGCTGTTAGAACATTATTTTCTTTGAGTTATGCCTGATAATATATATACTTTAGGTGGAATAAACTATGATTAGTCTACTAGACAAGGTAGAGTAGGCTTCCGATAGGCGGCTAGAGATTAGCGTAAGAGAAACCGAATGTCTATTGCAGATGGAAACTTATCCGATGAAGAAATTATTGATTTATAGGATGAAAATAAACTTCTTAGAGGATAGTCCATGCAAGCTGGATATGATGCTTTATAGTCTGCTACTAATGGATTAGGAGCAGGATTGATCTCTTCTGGAGCTAATTTTGTTAATGATATGTTAGAATCTACTTTAGGTTCTCCTGCTGAATACGAAGGGGATAAAGGACATATAACGCAAGGTCTTAATGAGGCTTATGATGCTGCTTCTGATGCTGCCATGAAAATGGGTCCTATCGGTATGATTGTTGGTGGTGCTATGAAAGGAGTTAAGGCTTTAGGTACAGGATTAGATGCTATAACGGGAGGAGCTACTGGAACCAGTGGGATGACGACTGCTGATGCGATTTTAGGCAGTAATTGGCTTAAATTAACTCCAATAGGATTAGTAAATAGCTTAGGAGGTAGTACTACTGATACTATAACTAGAGATGAAGAAGCATTTGGTACTGTTGGTTCATCATATGGTGGAACTGGGGCTACTGTAGATGATGCTGTATCTAAAAGTGGTAAGAAATATGGATTATTCTCTACAGGAAAACGTAAAGAAGCTGATGCTTTGATTGATGAAGCAGATAGACAATAGGATATAATGTCTGATATTGCAGATGAAGAAAAGAAAAGACAAGCGATAGTATAGTCTGGCTCAGCTATAAATGCAAATCGTAGACAATTGTAGTTACAAGGTGGAATTTAGCAAGCTAATATGAGGCGTGGTAAATTCGGCATGAGTATTGAGCTTATTGATAGAACTAAACGTATCTTATCTGCTAAAGAAGGAACTAAAGTAGAAAAAGAATTTAATATAGACGATATTAAAAATAGATTTCCTATCACTAAATAGTTAGATATTGTATTAGAATATGATCCAGAATTTAATCCTGGTTATAATTTAGATTATATTCCAGCAGACTTAGATAGTGTACCTTATCATAAAAAGAATACTTTAGGAAAATCAGTAATAGTTTATAATGATAAAGCTGATGCAGAAGATATCGCTTTAGATTTATTATCTCATGGTCTGAGAGAAAAGGATAGTTATTGGAGAGATACTATTCTTCCTTCTTTACATAATAATGAAGTATGGTATAATGTAATTGCAGATGATTCTGAATATTTAAACCAATATTTTAAATTATTACCAAAAAATAGTCCTTATAGATAGATGACTATCGAATAGTTTAGTACTTTAAATCCAGAAGATCAAGAAATCATTTTAAAAGATTTTAGAAATTCTGAGGTATATAAAAATGGTATTGATGGACTTATTCGTGCTTTATTAGTTAAAGATGAATTAAGAGAATCTAAACGATATAATTATCCTTCTGAAGTATTAGATAAATTAAGAGATACTAAAGAATGGTAGAAAGCTCTTAAATATATAAATGAAGAAACTCCTTAGTTTAAAAATGGAGGTACTATCATTAAAGAATCCGTGATTATTCCAGTAGATATTATTGATTTCTTCTAGGATGGAGGATCTATAGTTAAGGAGACTGTAATTACTCCTATTGAAGATATAGATTACTTTCAAGATGGAGGTACTATCATTAAAGAATCCGTGATTATTCCAGTAGATGATATAGAAATATTTAAGGAAGGTGGTAGTATTCCTGATAGCATAAGGGATTTCTATAAAGACTATAATCTAGATTCAGTAGTAGTTTTAGAAGGAGATCCAAGAACCGAAGGAGATACAATTTACGTAAATACGGATGAAGATATAGTACACGAGTTATGGCATTGGATCTCTTAGAATAAACCTAATCCTGAATTAGAATACTTTTATAAAGATTTAAATGATGATAGGATTTAGGAATTAGGCGGAGACTTACAATTCGTTAAAAGAACTGGTAATCCTGGAGATTTCTATGATCCTTCTGAAATTGAGGCAAGATTAAATGCTTCTAAATATTAGACAAGGGGTTAGAATTATACTAAAGAATTTTTCTAGAATTTACGCTAGAATGAAGATTAGTATGGTTATAATATGAGAGATCTTTTGCATATGTACAATGATGATAATCTAGTAAAGTTGTTTAATGCTACTATTACTAAATTTCAAGCAGGAGGTTCTATTAATGTAATTCCAGAAGGTGCATTACATGCTAGGAAGCATAATATGGAAATGGACGGTATTACTAAAAAAGGAATTCCAGTAATTTCTGAAACTCCAGAGGGAGAAATTGAACAACAAGCTGAGATAGAGCGATCAGAAATAATTTATAGGTTAGAAGTTACCTAGGAGATCGAGAGGTTGTGTAAAATATACTATGATGAAGATAGCTCTCAAAAAGAGAAAGACTAGGCTGCTTTAGATGCTGGAAAATTATTAGTTTAGGAAACATTATATAATACTAAAGATAATACAGAAGAATTATTATGAATAATTTAATTGACGAATACGGAATTCCCCATTTTAAACCTAGGTATTTTAAGTCTGGAGGATCTTCTGATAGACAAGAATATATTGACCGTATAAATGAGTGGGCTTTGGCTAATCCTACTAGAGTATTTGACGATGACTTTAAATAGTAGAGATAGTATCTTAGCGATGATACATGGAACTATTTAGTAGGGCATTTAAAACCTGAAGCTAGAGATAAATATTGGACTTAGGGTAAAATCCCTAGAAGAATATATGATAAATATGTTTCTTAGGAACTAAGAGATAAATACGAATAGGTTGGAAATACATTTGGCAATGTAGTAACTACAGGAATTTCGTTTACTCCTATAGGTATGGCTGCTACAGCAGGTCTTGATATAATTTAGAATACTCCTGCTAGAGTATTATTAGGACAGGAACCTTTAGAAATGACTAAAGAAAATTGGGGCAATCTAGCCGCAAGTACAGCATTAGCTGGAATGGGCTTTGTTGGTAGGATAGGAAAAGGACTAAAAGCAGGATATAAAGCTTTTAGAACTGCAGGTAAAACTGCAGATAAAACCACTGATGTAGCTAAGACAACAAATGCAGTTAAAAAATCTACAAAACCAGCTACTGAGAAAGCAGTAGAAGAAGCAGTAGAAGAAACAGTACAACAAGTTAATCCTAGCGGAATACCTGAATACAAAGGAAAGAGAGTGGGTTTAAATAGAGCTTGGAGCAGAAAACATGTTGAAAAAAGATGGGCTAAACAATACTACGAACAGATTCAAGATAGAGTTAAAGAAGAAGTATAGAAAATTATTGATGAGTTTAATAGTGTTTTTGATGATTCTGAAAAGTTAACTGCATTTAAGGAAAAATATAAAATAAAATCTAAACATAATAGTGATTATATCTCTAAGTAGTTAAAACTTGCAAGAGACAAGGGTGATCTAAAGGAATTAGATAAATTAATGGGTGGTGCTAAACGTCCTAAATACACATCAAAAGATATGTCACCAGCTTTAGCTGAATTAGCTAGACTCGAAGAAAAAGCTGATGGTATGATTTATCCAGAACTTCCTAAGAAAAGAAGAAACTGGATGATAGTTGGTGATGTAGCTAAAATTGGTGGAGCTGCTGGACTAGGTTTATGGGGAATTGACCACTTAGGAGAGGCTGCAGGGCTGTATAATATAGAAGAAGATGGACGTTTTGGACGTTTTGGTGGAAATCCTAATCAATTTAAAAAAGTATAGTAATATTATGATAAATATTGAAATAGGAAATAAGAAATATAAGGTAAGAGAAGCTAAGACAGAAGAAGAAAAAATTCAAGGTCTTTAGTATGTTTCTGAACTTCCCGACGATGAAGGAATGCTCTTTTACTACGATCCTCCTTAGGATGTCTCAATATGGATGCATAATACACCTATTCCATTAGATATTGTCTTTATAAATGATGATGAAGAAGTAATATTTGTAGGTAAAGGTACTCCTTTTTCTAAATCTAAAATAACAGTGCCAAATACAGCTTATGTTTTAGAAGTAAATCAAAATTCAGGAATTAAAGAAGGTGATGAACTTGATATAGAGGAAGAAGAAGATAATCTACCTGTAATGAAAGTTCTTGCTTAGGATGGAAGTACTCAAATGGATTTGTGGGGAGGAGAGAGAATTATTTCTAGACGAGAGACTAAAATTATAATTAAAAAGGCTAAGAAAGCTGATGCTAGTAAATCAGATTCTGATTATAAAGCTTTAGGAAGATATATTTTTAAAGTATTTAACAAACAAGATAATAGAGAACCTGAATATGTTGAATCTCCAAGTTAATTCAACAGTACTTATAATATAAATATTTGGAATATTAATTTATTTTAATAACTTTGTTAAATAATTAACTAATAAATACTGTATTTATGAATGTAACAATTAAAAACAAAACCGTTAAATTTCAATAGGGAGGAGCAGTTCCTCCTGCTGAAGCTCCTGCTCCGCAGTAGGGAGTAGAACAAGATCCTATTATGATGTTGGCTGAAATGTCTGCCTAGGCATTATAGAATCAAGATTGCCAGATTGCTCTTTAGGTTTGCTAGTTATTTATGGAAATTGTACAATAGATGTCTGGTGGAGCACCTTAGGAACCTTAGGGTGAACCTGTATTTAAGAAAGGTGGAACCTTAGTTAGAAGAATTAAGAAATAATTGAATGTTTAACTAAAAGAGGAAAGGAGATGTTCTACTCCTCTCCTCTTTTTTATTTATAAATATATGCCAACACAAAATACTCCACAATTATTTACAATGAATGGAAAGCAATACAATTATACAGATTTAGCTGAATTAGTATTGCCTGGACTTTAGGAATATTCTAACTAGCTTAGAAGACATAAAAAATTTGGTCCACAATTTGAAGATGATGTGAAATATTTAATGAATGGATTATTAGATGGAAGTATTACATATAGTAATGGCTAGTTCCATGATTCTTTAGGTAGACGTACTAATAATCCAAAAGATAAAAGAGACACTTTAGGTTTTGCTGCAAGATACATTTATGATAAAATGCAAAGTTTAAACCCCTATGAAGCAGAAAAACCTGAAGAATGGACTAATAAATAGGTAGGTAAGGATTTCGTACAGAATATGTGGGGATCTGATAAAATAAATTATGAAAATTTTTGGGATCTAGATCCTTATGATGAAGAAACTAAAGCTAGAACTTTAACTAACAGAAGTCAAGCTCTTGGTAAAGGATTGGAAGAATTAGCTGCTTCTTATATTCAATCTGATGATAAATCTAAAAAAGACTGGGCTGATAAAATTCAAGAGTTTTTAGGAACTGTAGGAACTACTACAGATGGACAAACTACTTATAATTTTAGTAATGATGATTTACTAGGATTGGGTCGAATTTTAGGAGATGAATATGACTGGAGACGATTATTAGGAACTAGTTAGTATGCAGATCCTGAAGAGTAGGAAGCTGCTGACGCTGAAGTAGAAGCCGAAGCAGAAGAAGCAAGAAGACAATAGGAAGCTGAATATAACTCTCCAGAAGCAGTATCCGCAAGACAAAAAGAAGAGGATGAGGAAAAGAAACGTGAACAATAGGCTAGAATACTAGCTAGACATGCTAGAACTGATCCTAGCATCGAGGGAATAACACTTACTCCTAAAGCGTGGGATGAAATTGATCTTAATTGGAGACAAAGAGATCCAGATAAACTTGATGTTAATCCTTAGAGGTCATGGAAACTACACAGAGAACCTACAGTTAAGTGGGATAATGAAATTGCTGGTCTTTTAGGTATGAAATAGAATGCCAGAGAGTCTTATTTAACATCTAGAGATGATTTTTCATTTGATAAAGGAAATATCATTGGTATAAGGATGGGAGGTGATACTCAAACACATATGACTAAATCAAATGACTTGTATGAGTATTTTAATACAAGAATAAATGATACAAATTTTTTTGGAAAAGTAGATGATAATACATATTATGTAAAAGGTAATAACCGATTTGGTTTAAAAGACGATTAGTATTTAACGTTTAATCCTACAACTGGATAGCTTAATGTAACTAGCGGCTGGAATATACCTGAAATTGTAGAGTCATGGGTAAAGGAAGATGAAAATTATTAGCAATTTGATCTCAATAATGATGGAAAATACGATGAAAACGAAAGGAATAGAGCCGCGATTGCAGGAGTACAAATCCGTAAAGAGGGCGGTAAAGTATCTGAAAAAGTAAAAAGAGCTTGTTAGATTGCTAGAAATGATGCTGTTTTGAAAGGTTAGGATGGACTTTCTACTAATAGCCCTATATAGATAGAAGGACAACTTGTTTCTCCTCTACCTTCATTTACTACTAAAACCTTAGATCCAGTAAAATAGGCAGGAAGTTTACAAGAACGATTAAAAAATATGGATATTGAAGGAATACGTCAAAGAGCTATTAATAGAGCTAAAGGTATAGACGTAGGAGGTACAGGTTTACCTAAAAAACCAGAATGGTTACAACAAGTTCCTTGGGGAGACTTATCTAATACCCTTATGGAGTCTGGTAGAGCTATGATGGCTCATTCTGCTAATAAGAAAATACATGATATATTACGTAAGTCTATTAAACCTCATTTAATGACAGCTCCGTAGAAAACTGCTGCTCCTATAACAGGTAATTTTGGAGTAATGTAGTAGTATAATCAATAGGCTGCGGATGCACTAAGACAAGCTAATAGACCTATGACTTCTGATGCTAGTTTACAAGCTAGTATAATGTTTTAGGGTAATAAATATGCAGACTAGTTAGAACAGCAAGGATTTCTTGCGGATAATGCTGAAATTTAGAGAACTAAAGCAGCCGCTTTATAGACTTAGAATGAGAACGCACATGCTCGTAATGAAGCAATGAATCGAAATAACTATAGTATCAATCAAGCTAGAATGCAAAAAGCTCAATTAGATGCTAGTTTAGCTTAGAAACAATATGATAATTGGGATAGACTTGCTCAACATACAATTAATTAGGCTAATTAGAGAATAGCTGAACATGAAGCTATTTAGGATCAAACTAATCAAATTGGAGTTAGAAATGAATATGATTCACAATTAGCTGCTATTAATTCTAAATTTAATCCTGATGGGACAAAAACAGATGCTGAATTAATGAGCAATCCGTAGTATGTACAAGCTATAAGATTAGCTAATAATATTTATCAAGCTAATTTGCTTGGTGCCTAGCAAGGATATTTTATAAATAATCCTTATAAAGACTTAAGAGGAAAGGGATTTGATTATATTCAATAGTAGGTTAAATTTAAAAATGGAGGAATTATAAATCCGAAAGTAATTAAATTAATAAATAAAGTATATGAAAATTATTCCTAAGAAACAGTAGGGAGGCTCGTTTAATGACTTTTTTGTTAATTATGCTCCAGTATAGAGAGGACAACAGTAGGCTAGTCAGTAGCCTACTTAGTCTTCTAAGCCTAGTAACGATGGAAAATTAACTGAAAAAGACCTATTTGATATGATAGGTAAGATAGAGGGTCTTCCAAATGAAATGAAATACATAACAGATAATTTAATAGCTACCTTTAGAATGACAGAACTGACAGGATAGTCTACTACAAGTTTAGCTACTAAATACTTATCTAATTTATATCAAATTAAAGTAGCAGCTTAGAATAAAGAAAACTTTGATAATGCCTTTAAAAATGCCCAAACGAATGGAGCGTTAGCTGAACCTGCTATTACATTAGATGGTAAATTAGTAGTACAAAATGCAGATGGAAAAATCTAGAAAGTAGAACTATCTGACTATATAAAAAATGCAGATCAATATTATGCTCTTAGTGTATCTTAGTTGGCTAATTTAAGAAAATTTGACCCAGCTATGATACAAAATCAAGGTGCGATTGATATTATAAATAATGGTATTGGATATGAAGGATTCTAGAATTTGATAAGTAAATCGTTGAGATCATTAGGATCTGATACTTATACTAAAGAAGGATTAATCAATACAGATGCAGCACAATAGGGTTTAGCTTTAATACAAAGGCTTAGTGAGGATGATAGAGTTTAGGCTATGGGTTCTATTACTGCTGAGGGTCTTTATAAATATAAAATAATCGATAAAACACAATTAAATCAAATAAATGCTTTAACTAGATATTTAACAGCTGCATTACCAGATAGAGCTAAAACTTGGGCTGCTTATAAAATGAGAATTGATGATAAGAATAAAGCAACTTCTGCTTTAATATAGTAGTTCTTATTACAGGGTAATAATTAGGAGCATTCCTTTACATTAGATTTTAAAGCTAAGGATGAAGGTAAATCAGGAAAAGGTAGTGGTGCTGCAGGAGATATTCCTTCTACTATGGCTAATAATTTTGTAATGGGATATGGAAAAAGAGAAAATCTTATTTTAAATCCAGGGAGTTCTTACGCTAGATTAGTATAGGCTAGAACTCTTCCTCTTACTGATAAACAAGATAAATAGTTACCCGCTGGAACTCTAGGTTAGGTGAGGGATGGTGGATATTCAGGAGTATTAGATTGGAATAATGTAACTATCGGTGGAGTTCCTATTCGGAGTAGTGCATTTAACGGAATTTATATTGGAGATCCTAAAATATCCTATATAGATTATCCTATAGATATGGAATATTATACTTAGACTAATAAAATTAGACCTGATACATCTCCTGAAACAGCAAGAAAGAAAGAAGATGCAGATTTAGAATTATCTAAATTAGGGATTCAAGTAGGAAACCCACAAAGTGTTAAAAGTAACTATTAGAAAATTAATGAAGTATATGAAAAGCATGACTTACCTCCTGCTTATGATTAGAATGGAGAGCCATTGCAATAGTGGCGTAGCTTTGGTGTTATGAATGGGATTGTTAATGATAATATAATTGGAGATGATACTTTTGATGGAAATTAGCTTACCCAAAGAGTTAATATGGGTGAAGAAGAGCTAGCTCAAATTTTAAAGGTTATGGGGGATGAATCTTTTTCTACTGGTTGGTGGGGAAAAGATTTTATGTTCGAAGGTACTATATGGGTTCCTATTAACGAAAACTATACAATGTCCTTAACTGGAGCTTCCTTAACACAAGCTGAACAAAAGCAACTTGATGCACAACAATAGTTACTTACTAAAGATACTTGGAAAACTGGTAGAAAATCACAACAATAACTATGGCTGAAGAAAGACACGATCTATTTGCTGAAATGCTAGATAATCAGCAAGGTAATCTCGATCAAATGATATTAGCTGGATTAACTCCAGACAACACATATATCTTAAGTAAAGAATAGTATAAGAAAGATAAATGGATCTAGGATTAGTTTAGAGATGAGAATGGATAGTTTGATAATGATACTTTTGATAAAGCTTATGACTTGTCATTGATGTATTATGACGCATTAGGTAGTAAAACTTATGAAGATTCTGTAAATGATTTACTGGATTTTCATAGAAATAATTATTTAGCACCTAAAGAAACTAGAAGGTAGGGTCCTGATTTTAAAGAAATAAAAATTTCTAACCCTAGAGAACAAGTACATAATTTAATTCAATTAGGTAGAGTAGAATCTCCTACTTTATCTGATGAAGAATTAGCTCAAAAAAATAGGGTATTATTAAATCCTCGTACAGCTGGAGAAAATTTAGAGAATGCAAAATGGGGAGATTCTCCTAATGGACATTTCTTTAAATATTCTTTAGATACACTAGTATTAGCTTAGTACGATGAAGACGGAACTCATATTGATCCTATTACAGGTCAAACTGTAGAACATCATGCTGGAGATTTAAAACTTGATGAAAATGGACGTTTTTACTATGAAGATCTAGATGGTAGAGATGTATATGGTAAAAGAGTCTTAAATAAAATGAATGTACTTACAGTTGATGATTCTTTCTGGAATAAATTTGACTTTTTTGATTCGGATGATATAGAACAGAAGAGTCTATTTGGTTCTGTTATGAAAAATCTAGCTCTAGTAGGTACAATGTTTTTACCTGTTGTAGGTCCTTGGATTGCTGGATTAAGTATAGGTACATAGTTAATTGGATTAACTGGTACATTAGGTAAAATGCTTATTGATAGTGATAATTATGTATTTTCTGAAATGGAAGGTTGGGCATAGTCAGTAAATAGATAGACTGCGAAAACTCAATATTCATAGGAAAATACATGGACTTGGGAAAATTTTATAAATCTTATTGGTGACGTTATGGGATAGTTAAAGGAGTAGAGATTTATATTTAATAAACTTCCCCAAGCGATTTATAAGGCAGATTTATCTACTAAAGCTAGTACAGCATTAAAATAGAAAGAATTAGAATAGGCTTATGATAAGTTTAATAAAATAAATTTAGAAGATCTATTAAAAGGTAAAAAGGTTAATATTGAATAGTACGTTAAGAATTATAATGCATAGAAAGAATACACTATAAATAATTAGCTAGAAAATTTAGTTAAGAAATACTAGGATTTTGGCAGAAAAGCTAGTATGGGTTATATGACGGCTATTACTGTCAGCGATATGTATGGTGAACTAAAACTTTCAGGTGCAGAATAGTGGGAATCTGTGTTAGCTACTTTAGGCTATGCAGCTGCTGAATATGCTTTGATTAACTCCGAAATAGGTAGATGGATTTTACCTGAATTAAAAAATAATAAATTTAGAAATCAAGCTATTATAAGGGCTTCTACTAAAATTAATGAGGATGTTATAAAACTTCGTGAATAGTTTGGTGATGCCATTAAAGCATTTCCTAAAGAAAATAAAAAAGAATATGCTAAAAAGTTGTTTGAAATAGGAAAGAAAGCCGCTAGAGCTGAATACTCTAATGGTACTAAAACATTAAAAGCTACTTTAGGTTCAGGTGTTGCTGAAGGTATCGAAGAAGTAAGTGAAGAAGTACTTGCTGATGTATTTAGAGGAATTAATAATACAATTCAGTGGTTACAAGGAGATGAATCTAGAGCAGATGCGTTTGGATATAATTTTAAAGAAGGAAAATGGGATTTCTAGAATTTAGTAGATAGATATGGAATGTCACTTGTTGGTGGTTTTGTAGGTGGGGGTCTTACTAATATAGCAACTAATTATAATTAGGTGAAATCATATAATAATATGACCTATGATCAAGCAATCCAAGAAATGGTCTATATGATCAGAAATGGAGAAATTGATGAATTTATAAAAGACCTTGATAATACAGAAATAGGTAGAAAAGACTTATCTGCTACTGAATTTGATGAATAGACAGACGAAAAAGGAAATATTACTTATCTTTATAAACCTGGTACTGAAACTGATAATTAGGACTTATTTATAAAGAATGGAATTAAGAGATAGATAAAAGCGTTATCTGATATTCTTAAGGCTAATGGAGCTAAAATATCGGATAGCTCATTCTTAAATAAATAGACAGAATTACTAGGCAATTTAAGATATTCTGCTTTACATAGATCTATGACAGCTGGATGGTATTTAAATGAACTTAATACATTAAGTTCAGACTTAACTAAATAGTTAGGTGAATTAAATGCCTTAATGATTAATAAAAAAGATGTTAATGGTGATGGTGTAACAACTGATAGAGAATCTAGAAGTGAAACTGAAGAAGCAAATGCTGAAATAGAAGAAAATATAAAAAAAGCTAAAGCAAAAGTTGAAGAAACTAAAAATAAACTTCAAGCTTTAGTTAATGGAGATCGTTCTTATGAGTTTGTTAGTACAGCTTTGTTTGAACTTACTCCTGAGTTAAGTCAAGTATTTACATTTCCTAATTTTATATTATTTGCTGAAGCTAAATATGGTAAAAAGTTTCAAGATATAACTGATGTAGAAAAGGAAGCAGCTAGACAAGTTTATTCTAATTGGAAACAAGTAGAAGGCAAACAAAAAATGATGGACTTAGCTGCTGTATTTAGAAAGGCAAATGAATCTGGAAGTACTGCTATTAATAATGGCAGTAAATGGTACGAATAGTATAGAGGTCTCATTAAAGAAATAAATGAACAAGTACAAAAATTAATTCCTAATGCTTAGGATGTTGATGTTATTTAGGCACAAGTAAGTAATGCAGCTATTAGTGTTATAGACGATTATATAAGAAAATTTGGTGATTCTTAGAGTATTGAAAATATAGAATCCCTTGAAAAAGAAATGCAAGAGATTTCTAAAGATTCTAACGAAGAAGTAAAGGAAATAAGAATAACCAATAAATCGTGGGAAAGAGACGGAATAAGGGCTTCCTTATTTTATAATATCTTTGAAGAAAGAATAGCACCAATTCTTAAAGGAGGATATTTAAATGCTGAGGCTAAAAATGCCTTAATTCAATTATTAGGAACTACTCTAGGATTATATAACAATAATCTTAACATATTAACTAATGAATTCGATAATGTTATTGCAGACGAAGAGGCTATTTCATTGAAAATGTTTGATAGTTAGGAATAGAAGGATGCTGCAATAAAAGAAATAATTGATAAAAGAGATGAAATCTAGAAATCAATAGCTTAGATACAATCTAATAAATAGAAAATAGAAGAATATATTAAGACTATATAGGAATTAAAAGAAACTCCATTTGAAGACAGCTATAACGAATTCTTAATATCAATAGGTGAAAATCCTATTAATATTACGGAATTATTAAATCAAACAAATGCTGTATTTAATAATACAATAGGAGATGTTTCTAAATTTAGTACTGAATATTCTTAGGAATTATTAAATGCAATAAACACTCTTCAAATTTATCGTACTGCTGTATTAGCTGCAAGAACTGATGCAGTTAATGTGGATAATATTTATGGTTATAATGTTACTCTAAACGAATTAGCTAAGAAGATGAAAGGAGATTTTCCTACATTAGCTGAAATAAATAGCAGTTTAGCGGATGTTATGGTATCTGATATTGATGCTGTTTTGAATAAATTACAGTTTCATCTAAACTTATTTGAATTAAACTAGGGTAGAATATTATCTAAGTAGGATAATGTTGCTTTTAATAAGGATATGTTACTTTATAAAAGGTTTAAATCTATTGTAACTGTTCCTGATGATGATAAATTAAAACAATGGGAAGGTTTTGATGAGTTAAAAGCAGTAGTATATAATCTATCTTTACATGAAGATTTAGAGAAAAGTAATGAGAAAAGTATTCCAACTGAAAAAAGAGTTGAATTTGAATAGGAAAATATTAAATTTTAGGATGCAATTTATGATTTCTTTTAGAAAAACTAGGATAAAATTAATGATATTGATAAATTAACAGAATTTATTAATGCAAGTAGATTTAATTTATATACTAAAGGAAATGATTTATTAACTGAAAATTCTAAATCAATAGATGATAACTCTATTATATGGTGGATTGCTAGTAAAGCTGCTATAAAGGCTTCAAGTTTTTATGGAGAATATAAATAGGTACTTGATCCGTCCTCTGAAAATCTGGTTGCCCCAATTCCTACACAAGAATTAGGAGTATATTTATCATATGCTTAGATTTTAAATGGAGGAATATTTGAATAGTTTACTAAAGCTTATAGAAAAGCAGTAAAGGATGATTGGAAAAACAGAACACAAGAATAGAGAGAATAGATTATCAATAAGCTAGACTTAAGGATAAAAGCTGATGATAATTTAGTGGATTATGTCTTTAGTTTTATACCTGTTCCAAGATATTCTAATATTTTATTTATAGAAGGAATACCAGGTAGTGGTAAATCTTATGGGGTATTTAATTAGGTTATTAAACTGTTGTAGAAATTTCATCCAGAAATACTTGATAGAGTAGCCATAGTACACGGAGCTAGTCAAGATAGTGCTTAGAATCTATTAACTAATTTACAATTAAATGAAAAACGTTCTAAAGCTTATGATAGAATAGGCTGGATGAAAGAAGTTAACCCTTCTTATATAGAATATTAGTAGGATGATCAAGGAAATTATATAATTCCAAAAAATGATTATAGTTTTACAACTGAAAATGAAATCCGATCAATTTTAGGTATTACTGAAACAAGTACTCCTCCCAGTCTTATTATAATAGATGAAATTTCCAAGTTTACTACTTTTGATCTTGATTAGATTTAGAATTATGCTTAGAAATATGGAATTACTGTAATAACTGCGGGAGATTTTGATCAAACTAAAGTTGTTGGAAAACATGTAGTAAATCTTAATGGAAAAGATTATAATAATCAAGTAGAACTTAATAGGATTAATATGATTAGAACTCCTAAATTAGGAGTCTCTATGAGATCTGATAATACAATTTAGACTCAAAATGTAGAATCATATTAGTAGTATTTATAGAATCTGAAAGGACAAGTACCACTTGGATATTATTAGGATGAAACTGGAATATATGGCACTAAATAGCATTTAGTAAATATTTCGATAATAACTGATCAAAATAGTGAAGAAGTATTAAGTAAAGTAATTGCTGATATAGATTTATTAGTTAAAACTCTAAAACCAGGAGAAAAAATAGGATATATTTATTAGAGTGAAAATTCTCCAATATATAAATTACTTTCTTCCGAAAAATATTCTAAATATATTGAGTTTAGAAAAGGTACATCTGCTTAGGGTGATGAATCTCAATATTATATTATAGAAGCAACTGAATCAGAAGAAGCTGTTGCTTTAAATCCTAGATGGCATAATGATGTATATACTGGAATTTCTAGATCTAAACAAGGCAGTTTGTTAATAACACATTTTGCTAATAAATCTTTTAATATTAAAAAATTCGATAATAAATTAGATTAGACTATTAGTGCTAAAGCATTGTAGGATTTCATTTAGAGACGAATTGATTTATTAAATAAAGCTGTTCCTGAAGGAGGAAAAACTGAATTTATTGCTAGAACTAAAAATCAAAACATAGTTTCAGTTCCTTCAAATTCTAATAATAATACCTTGTCAGAAGGAATTGATACAACTCCTATAACCGAAACTCCTGAATATAAGAAATATAAAGGAGAATTAATTAATAGAATCAATAATAGTCAATCTAAAGAAGAGTTGGATCAAATTTTAAAAGAAGCTGAATAGAAATATTCTAGAATTACGCACTAGCCTGATGTTGTATCTGCTATTACAAGTAAAACTTTTGGCTCAAATCTTTAGATGATAGATGAAAACAGTATTCCTGATGATGAAAAAGCTTAGTTAAGTCAACTATCTGTCGACAATATAAATATTAACCAGAGAGATGGTGAACTAAATGTAGGGGATATTATAAAATTTAAATTCAAAGATTAGGAAGTATTTGGAGTTATAACAGAAATTAATTCTGGTAATTATAAGGTAGCAGTATCTGCTAAATCTAAAAGCGAAGGAATTGATGATCAAACTATAAAAAGAGAGGATATTTTAGGCGTAGTTAAGCAATTAAATCCTCCTGACAATAGTGCAGAAGATCACGAAGCTGATGAAAAAGATGAATATTCTGATAATAAAGCTCCTGCAGTTTTAACATAGGGTCTTTCTAATGAAGAATATAAAGATGCTATTGATAACTCTAACGAATCTGAAAATCCGCCTCGTTCTAGTGCAGCTATTGAAAATGGAGTTGCTTAGATAGATATGCTTCTTCATTCTTTTAATACTTTTGAATTAGGATGCTTAGTGGATGAAAAAACTGATTTACCTAAAGCTCCTACTGGTAACGATCCTAATAATCCAGAAGAAAGTATTAAAAGACAGCGTGCAAGAAAAGATAGTGTAAATGGGTTATTAAGAATCGATGATTTGCATGGTATTAAAGATAGAAAAGTACATAAATCTGAAAATGGATTACAGAGTTTTATTTCTATATTAGCCAATTTAAGAAATAGTTTCTTTACTATTAAAGAAAAAGCTAAATTAATAGAAGATATTGAAAGACAATTAAATCTTCAAGGAGTTTATGTTACATTTGGATTAAAAAATCATGCCAGACATGATAAAGATAATAAGTTAAACTTCTTAGAATCTGATCCAACTCCATTTAATAAGAGTAAGGAAGAACGTACTTTATTTAACGGATCTTCAGATGCAAGAAGTAGTGAATGGCATAATAGAGCTTTAGTGGCGATTATAGGGACTAAAGAAAACGGAGACTTATTGGAATTGCCATTACTTGCTCCATCTTCTCCATTAACATTATTAAAAATGTAGGATGAGAATGGAGCTTATGTATTTTCAGAAATGTCTGTATTATACGATAAATTAATTAAAGAAGATAAGAAAACTGTACATGAAGCCGTAGTTGAATTGATAAGTAAATTTGAGAATAATAAATACTATGAAAATTTAGTTGATTTATTAAAGTTGTTTAATTTTACTGACAGAACTATATAGTTTATACATGATGATAATTGGACTATAGTTAATGGATTTACAAGTATAGGTCCTCAATTTATTACTAGAAGAGGTAAATATCAATCTGTTCCTGGCTTTGATTATGATTCTAATAGTAATCCATAGAAAGAATGGACAACTATTGATAAGTTTAAAGAAAATCCTAGTGTAAGAGTAACTGATCATGTTTATGTTTCTTTAGATGGTAAAATAACTGATGCTACTGGTAATGATGTTAAGGTATGTAATCAAGGTAATCCATTTGTTTTAGTTTCTTATGATAATACTCTTACTACTGATGTAGAAATATATGAATATTTTGAAAAACAGTTATCTGATCCTAGTGTATAGCCTAGAGTTAAATTGATGTACGTTTATCCTCCAGCTGCTTCAATTAGAGAATATGCAGAAAATCTTAGACTTGCATTATCTTCTAATAAAACTGATAGAGACAGTAAAAAGCATATAGGAAACATGTTTACATCCTTTTTATTATTTAATCAGTTAATGGATAATAATGAATTTAATAACATGTTTCAAAATAGAAATAAAAGCTTATATGATAAAGTTTATGAAGCGAGGAAAACCATACTAGATTTAATGAGTTCTGGAAACTTTGAAGCTGCTAAAAATGCATTATTTGATTCTTCTTAGGATTGGTCTTCTGTTGGATTTAAAAACGGAATAACTTTAGCTAGAATGCTTGATATGGCTATGTATCATATTTTATATGATGTAAATAATTTAAGAGGAAATTCTACTGTAATAGGTCTTAATGAAGGTAATGTAAATCTAGTTCAAAGAATTATAGGAAAAGATAATGGAGTTAGATATGATGCATGGATTCCAAGAAAGGCAAGTCCTACTATGGGTCCATTCTATGCTGTTACACCTTAGAATACTTATTCTATAGATGGAAAACCTTATTAGATTAATGGTAAAATGGATTCTCCTATATTTAAAGGAAGTATTGATGGATTAGTTAAAGATTTTCTAAATGCTTTAGTACCTACTCCTAAAAATAAAAACCATAAATGTACAAAAGAAGACCATTAGAATTATTTTATGGGACGTTCTAGTATAAATTAGAATATTTTATCTAAAGAAGATGTGGATAAACTAACTCTAAAAAATAGAGTAAAGAAAAATAGCGGCATAGAACTAGATACTTCTGTAACTATTCAAGAAATGCTAAGGAATGCTGTTAATGAAATAAACAAAAAGAATAATAAGAAAATAGCATTTATAAATAATAAAGGTGAATTAGTTATAAGCAAGAAACATGATACACTATCCGGATAGATTATGCTTTTAGATACCGAAAACAACGCTATAACTCAAATTCCTGATGCTATTCAAGGAGTTTCTTATTTTAGAGTAGATATTGATGGAAAAACATACAATGCTAGTTATGATAATGAATAGTTATAGTTAGAAGAGATAGTCTAGCCGACTTAGGATGATGTTGAACTTGCTAAAGCTTTCAATACTATAATAAAGAATATAGATATTGTAAATGAAGTTATGAATAATGACATTGATTTTGCAGATCTTTTAAATGCATCAGCTAATTACCAAGAGTTTAAAGATAATTATGGATAGTACATCGAAGGAAGTATGGAAAGTAGCTATGAGAAGGCTAAAAACGAAATAGAAAGTTAGCCAAAAGATATATTAAATGAAGAATTGAAAAAAGAATTAAGTTCTGCTATACAAACTCTAATGAAGTATGATAATGAGTTACAAAAATAGTCAACAAATTCTTGTTCTTTAGCTAATGTGATAACAATAAAATTTTAATATGGATAAATGTAATATTGATTCTAGAGGAATATAGAAACAATTAGGAGGTTTATTCAGGATTTATAAAAATAATGAATTATCTCCTGGAGAATTTCTTAAATAGTTATCTACATTATATAGGACTTTAACGGATACTTATATAACAGATAATGATTATCAAGATATGGCAGAAATAATAAAAAATTCTGCGGAAAGATGGGGAATACTAGCTCAATTTCCTAATGTCTTTACCTTAACAACTATTTAGGATTCCTTAAAGTAGATAAAAGATAATATTTAGTAGGTTAATTATAATGATATTAGTGTAGATTAGTTATCTAACCCTGAATATAGAGAGGTAAATGCCTAGGCTTCTAAAGAGTTTCTTTATGAAGCCTACGGCACTGCTACATCTGTATTGAATTATGTACAACATGTCACAAACAGCGATTTATTTGATTGCTTATTTGTTAATAGATATTCTGATAACTTTAAATCAGGTACTGTAAATACTAATTCTGAAATGAATAGTAATATTAGAAATTATTAGGAATAGTTATTATCTAATATTACAACATATCTTAATCGAGAAAGAGTAAGAGGTACAAATGCGTCGGAAGAATTAAAAGAGTTATTAAGAACTGCTAGACTATATGATTAGGATGGAAAATATACTAGTATATTAGAAAGATTATCAGATATGATAGAACGAAATATACTTAATAAATCTCCTGATAATCTTATTAGATTGTATAGTATGATGACTGATTCTAATCTTAATTCTTCTCAAAGAAACAGTGCTAAGGAAGAACTAGATGCCTATAATTCTGCTGTAATTTTACGAAATTTTGATTCTTATTTACTTAATTATTGTGGTAATATAATGTAGATAAAGAATTTTAATTTAATGACAGAAGATAAATATAAAATTGATACAAAAACTACTAAAATTGCTACTACATGGAGAAATAGTGAAAATATTGATATAGCTTCTGAATCCGATTTTGTAACTAGACAAGCTGTAAATAATTCACCTTTATATTTAAATCAAGCAAATACTCCAATGGTTGGAAGGTATCTTAATTTTAATGATTTTCAGCACATTATCGGAAAAATTAAAGATCTTGCTAATAATAGAAGTACCGCTAATATAAGATTTGATAGTAATTATATTCAACGACTTGGTTTAGAAAACAAAGGATTCACTAAAGAAGAATTAGCAACAATTCAAGATATGACTTTACGAGAACTTATCTGTAATTTAGTAGTTAATTCTGGAAAATATAGTCATCTATTATTTAAAATATTATCTAATAAAACCATACAAAATAAAGAAACTGATTTATTTAAGGATTTCACAAGAGATGAATTAAATAAATTATATTCTCTGGATTTAGCATTATTTAATGGACCTAAAAGTATTAGAGAATTATCCGACCCGAACTCAGAACGTGATTATTATAGTAATATAGTATAGACTGTAAATTCTATTTTTGAAGTTAAGTTAGCTCAATACTATAAAGGAAGGGATGGTAATATTACGGTCAGACCAATGTTAGATAGTTCAATTGATAATTATAGTAGAGGTATAGAACTTACCATTAATTCTAGAAATAAAGCTATTGCAAAAGGAAAATGGGATTCTTTTAAAAATTAGTATAATCTTAGAGAAAACGCATTAGGAAATAATGTAACTAGTATATCATTTAATATACCTGATACAGAATTACAAATAACTGTAACAGCTACTGGACAAGTTACGATTAATTCTCCATCTAATTTTAGTATTGCAAAAGATTATAAAGTAGTTCTTCCTTTTATTGATGATATATTACAATTAAATTTATCTAATCAATCTGAATTTCGGGATGAAGTAAATGCTCGACTTGGTAATAATCAATCTAGTAGTACTTATAGATAGTTATTAGAATTTGCATCCAGAGTAGTGCTTAACACCTATATTTATAATAAATAGATAGAAGCTAATAATATAACACTGGATAGTTTAGTACATAGTAACGATATTCCTGTATTACGTAGTCTTGCTACAGCAAGAGCTAATTATTTAGGTACGACAAGTTCTACACAAGTTAAAGATGGCGAAGGTAATACTTAGAGTCAACAAACATTAAGTAGACTATTAGGTTCATATCAATAGCAATATGAACTTTAGGAACGCAATGAGGATTCTGCTACTAAAGATCTTTTAATATTAACTAATCCAGCACTTTCTGAAGGAATTTACACCTTGAAAGAATATTATGATCCCGACACAGGATCAGTACAATCCAATAAAATGAGTATTAACGAAATGATTACATCTGGGTTAGTATATGATTTTGCCGGGGGATTAATGGAAAAAGATTCAGATAAAAATCCGATAAATGGAAATGGAAAGGTTTTATTCTTGCCTTCTGTAAATTCTGATAAAAATACTGTCAGTAGAAAGCCTTTTGATTTAAATTAGGAAGTAACTGTAATAGAAGATGGAGTATAGCAAACTAAGAAAATACGAGACTTAAATTCATAGGAGAGAAAAGCATTAATTGCACACGAATTAGGAAATGTATATTCTAATATGCTTAATTCTGTCATGTAGGATGTATATTAGTTATTCTAGTCTGCAAGATCCTTAAAAATTCCTTTACCTGCATTTACTAATAAAAATATCAATACAATATGGAAGGAATTTAATGAGTTTGTTCATGCTAATATAGAAACTATATAGTAGACTTATGGATCATATATAGAAACACCTAAGGAGTATTTGGATTATTTAATAAATAAGGTAAATGAATCATCTGAAGATTTAAAACCCTTAAGATTTATTGATTAGGTACACTATCGTAAAACAGGTAAAGGTGATTTATATTTTAATCAAGTAATCTTATCTTAGATTGCTAGATTTTAGCCTGAAGTTTTAAGTACTGAGTTTGATTTTACTACAGATGAAATAGAAAGTTTTCCTTCTGGTAAATCATTTTGGTTACAAAAGAAAGCACAAGTATTAACTGACTTACTTAAAGAAAATTTTAAATTAAATACAACCAATACTAAGTAGCCAGAATTAGCATGGATTAGAAGTAAATATAGTAGTGAAGAAGCTGCCCTTAATTGGATTGATGCTTCTGGGAACTTAATATTAGCTAAAATTAATGGTAGACCTATAACATCTACTAGAGACTTTATAAAAAGTGGAGAAACTGATTATGAAAGTTGGATTTTAGATAATATAAATGACATTCAATTAAATCCACTAATAGAACAATTTAACGATTTGGATTACTTGTTTACATAGGAATTTATGCTTACCACTGTGGGTTCCTTTGTAGCACATCCAGAAAAAAGTGGATCTTCGGACGTACTCATACAAGAAGCATTTCAATTGAATGCTTAGAATAAGAGAAATGTATCTATGACAGCTGCTATGCATGAATTTGTTCTTAATTTACTTAATGGATGTCCCAGATGGTATAATATTGCTGTAATAGAGGATATTAAAGACTTTCAAGGAACTATCACTGGAGTGACTTCTGCTATTAAGGCTTTTGATGGTGGTACATTTGTGCACCCTGGGGTAGTTTATCTTGAAAATAATTCTCTTGGCGGAGCTAAAGCGGGAATGACTAAAAAATAGTTTGTACATTTTAAAGATGAAAGAACTGGTACTGGAGGTATTATTAAAACAGCAGGATTCGCAATTACTAATGAATTTATGCGTAATTCTCCTTTACTTCAGAGGTTGATGAAGAAAATGACAAACTTTAGTTGGTATAACGCTAAAAGAAATAAAGGAATTGAAACTTTAGACATTACACAATCTTGGAATGGGAAAATAGAATATGAACCTATTTTCTATAAACAAAATGGTAAGTATTATAAAGTTATTAATATACAAAATCTTGGAGATGATTGGTATAGCAGAACTATATAGGAAGTTGATGAACGTGGTAATCCGGTAGGTCAAGAAATAATAGAGGAAGAGTAGACTTAGATTGTTTCTAACTATGCCTTATGGAAATATTTTGGAGGAGAGTGGTCAATGGAACTTAAAAATGATCATTTAGTTCCTTCAGAATCTTCCATTAGAAATTTAGTAAAAGCTATGAACGGAGTAATGATTTTAAACAAAGGTGTAACTGTTCCATAGACTTAGGAAGATGTTATATAGCCTTTAAAACATTCTGATGTTCATTATTTATGTACCGAAGGAGCTGTAAAACAGGGTGCAGCTAACATAAATTCTGCTAAAATATATAATGATGTAAATGATGAAATTCCATTAAATTTCTATGAAATTTATCTATATTAGGCTGGGATTCAGCTTGATAAAGAACATCACGCAGATGAATCTGAATTGTCGTTAATGACGCAGGTTATGTCTGCTGCAGCTGCAAGAGGATATACCCTTGATTAGGCTTTGGAATTATATGAAGCTTTAAGAAAATAGACTGAAATTAGATCTAAAGAATATTTTCAAGCTTTAGAAGAAATATTTAAAGTAACTGATCCAAAAAGTAGAGCAAAAGCAGAAGAAAAACTTAGAGAAGTTGTAATGAAATCTATTATTAAAACTTTAGCGAATCAATCTAGTAATTAGTTAAATTTTGCTTAGATAATGGCTAGAAATTTAATTAAATAGGCAAGAAATGGTAAAGATATTAAGTTTGCTGATGCGCTATTACCTCTTTCTGATTCGACTATTGCAGCTAAGGTTACTTCATCTATTTCTGTATTTCTTACAAATACAGGTATAAAGTAGAAAATTCCAGGAACATTAGCTGTATTAACTCCTTCTTTTGAACTATTAAAATTATATAATGGTAGAAAGTATGAATCTTATACCGATCCAAAAAAATAGTTAGAATAGTTACAAAGAGAGTAGATACCTGTATATTGGGATGATAAACCTTCTTTTATACCAGGTATTTTAAATTTTAATGGTATTCCTATTATTTATGATGAAACTCCTGTAGGTTAGGAAACTACATCTGGTATTTTATATGATGGTAATACTTTAACTATAAACACTAATGTACTAGAGTTTTTGGCGTAGCAAGCAGGGGAAAATACTAATGATTATATTACTAGAAAATTATTTGCAGCTACTTTAAGTGATGTGTATCCTAAATTAGAAAATGAATCTAATGAAGACTATGCAAATAGACTTGATTAGGAAGCTGCTCGTAGAATGTCTACTTCTAGTAGTATATCTAATGTAGAATTAGGAAGAAAATATATTATTATTAGAGAAGTATATGATGAAAATACTGATTAGTATGTACAATATACTTCTATAAAAGATATACAAACGCCTGATGATTATTATGCTTTACAAGATGATTAGAGTATAGTAAGAATTACAGAAAGTATAGTTGATGGTAGAAATTTAGCTGGATACAATGTTAGGTTTAGTGTAAGTTATACTAATTAGGATACAGGAAATATAAAAAATAAAAATGTCTAGTTGTGGGATTTAGATTCCGCTAAATATTTATTTAAACTAGATAAATTATAGAAAAAATGGGATGATAAAAGTTTAGAGGAGCTTAATAATATTATTTATAATTTCTTAGAAATAACTCCCAAAGAAGAGTTATCTGAGCTTAATAAAAATATTTATTTAAAACGTGCCATTACTTTAACTAGAAGACGTTTGTAGAGTGATTTATAGAATCTTTCTAAAACTAGAGTTAATATACGTGACTAGTTTAGTACATTTTATGCTAAATAGAGAGAATTATATGATCAAACTACATCGCCACAAGAGAAATAGGTAATATTAGAATCTCTAATTAGATGGTATAATGTTAAATTTGGTACTGGTGATGGTGTTATTTTAAGAACTGGTGGAGATGAAATAACAATCAATGAAACTAATAAAAGTGAGGTAATTTCTAAGATATTAAGACTTATTGATTAGGCAGGAAAAATTAAAATAAACGGGGATTATTATGACATAGATTACGAATCTATTAAAATACAACCTTATGAAGTTATAATGCCTAAAGTGTTTGCTACATCTTTCGGGCTTACAGAAGAAGACGATGTTAATTCGATTATAGAAGATAAAGACTTCTTTATTAAGCAATATATACGATTATAGAATTTAAATGAACCTGTACCGGAAGCGTATGCAATAGGATTAAAATCATCTAATGGAAATCATAATTATTTATTACCTAGTGATCTTCTAGACACTTAGTATCTAAGAAAAATCAATAATTTAATGTACATTGATCGAGATGGTAAGAGATATAGAGTAAGAGAAGATCAATCTATAATGTATGAACTTACTCCAGGTACTGAAATTTATCTTGATGCATTGGATAATGAAGTGATAGTTACAGATGATCTTGACTATTATATTAAATAGTTCTCTTTTGATTCTATTAAATTATCTCCACAATTAGCAGATAAACCAGGTCTTTATGGTATATTAGATGTACTAAAAAAATCTAAAAGTAGAAAGGTAAAATATTATTATAATTATTTTACACAAGGAACTAATACCTCGAATGATATAATTGAAAGAAGTAATGAATTACACAATATTACTTTAGAAAATTATCAAAGTTTACCAGAAACTGATCCTATAATTAGACAAGGTAGAGCTAAACATGCCTCCTTCTTAAGATCATTGGATATTATTGCAGCTCGTATTCCAGCTCAATGTATGCAATCTTATATGCCCATGAAGGTAGTAGGATTTGAGAATCCTGACGTTAATAATGCGTATGTTTCTACGTATTAGCTTCTGCTTCAGGGGTCCGATTTCGATATAGATACCGTTTCTCTTGCTCCTTTTGATATTGATGAAAATGGTATACTTCAATTATGGTCTCCATATGCAGATATAACTTCTCCAGAAATGTTAGCTGCATCTGAAGAATTACCAATGCCTACTGGTAAAGAGGTAGAAATTAAAGCTTCATCTAATGGAACTGATCCAGCTATATTTTTTGAAAAATATGGTAGTTTATTTACAATACGTCCAGAAGTAGATTTAAGAACGTTAGAACCTACTGGAGAAGTTTCAATTGCATTAAATCTTAATAGTCCAGAAGATATAAGATTATTAGGTAGAATGTTAAAGGAAACTACAGTATTATTAAAACCTGAAAATAGAAGTTGGAGAGGTTATTTAAATAAGTATTTATGGGCAAATGATTCTAGAATTAATATCTAGACTGAAGAACAATTTAATGACATCTTTGTTAAATTAAAGGAAATTATAGATGATCATAATTTATATTTAGATAATGTTTCTGAATCTAGATTAGAGCATATTATAAATAATAGTATTATATACAATACTTATAATTCTATTATAGATCCAGTAAACTTAATACAAGCTTAGACTTCTGTAGATGGAACTATTAAACCATTTAAAGATATAGGTAAACTATCTAAAGAAGCACAAGATGCATTATATCGTACTCCTGGTGATTTTATAACTAGATATAAAGGTATTAAGGATAATGCTGTTGGTAAAGATTGTGTAGGTATTAGTGCAAGCAGTTTGAAAGCATTCCTTGCCCTTACTTAGTATTGTAATATGGTTCTGAATAACGGAACTACAGAGTAGCAAGAACGGCTTTTAACTGGAAATGATCACGAAGGAATATTCTTTAAAGGAAGATACTATAAAACACTAGCTAATATAAGAAGTAAAGATCCTAATACTATTTTAAATGCTAATCTTTTTGATGCTTTATCCGAAGTAGCTAATGATGAAGATGCAGTTCTTTTACTATCTTCTATATTAAGTCTGTCTGTAGACAATGCCAAGGAATTGGAACTTTCTAAATTAAATATTAATACTAAAACTATTGGTTTATATATTTATGGTATATCCGTAGGAATTCCTTTTGCTCAATTAGCTGAGGTACTGATGTCAGATGCAGGAATAATGTTAACTAGCATAATGGATAGTAATGTATTTGACGGAACTTCTAATGCTTCTAATGTACTTTCAGTATTAAGATATTTTTAGAAAATTCCTAATAAAGTTTTAAATAAATTTGACAAGAAATTTAATGAAAAAGGAGAAAGAAGACCTTCTCCTTTGGATGTGTTTAAATAGAAATTTAATGCTGAATTAGAAAGCCTAGGTGTTAGATACATTAATAGTGAAGATAAACTAGTAACTTATTTTAATGAAAAGATTGCTAGATTTGCCACAGATAAAAGTTCTACACGTACTTTATAGGATAAACTTGGTATTTTAGAAAATATTAGAAAGAGTACTATATTAGAATCAAAATAGGATTAGGAATTATTTAATCAATTAGTTGATACATTTGAAGATTATATGATTTAGGCTTCTGTTGTAACTAAAGATGATACTTTTTTACCCAGTATAGCTACATTAGCTTATGGTTCAGATGAATTTGCTAAATTAAGACGTATATTAGGAATTAATCAAGGATTAAAAACAAGTAGAAATGAATTAGTTCAACAAGTTAATAATATAGAAAAATTAATTTATGATATAACTAAGAATCCAGAAGATCTTATAGATATTGTAAGATTTGTAAATGATGAAGAATATCGTAATGAAAAAATTCTAGAATATGAAAAACATAAACATTCTTTTAATATTTTAGATATTGTTTCTACTGTTCCTCATTACTTCGGATACCTTAAATCATTAGCTTCTGATGTATAGGCAAACATGTAGTCATTTTCATTTAGAAATGCTAGAAGAAATGTAATCCCATTAAACGAAATATTGAATAATAAGAGTTCTTCTTATGAATTAAAATTAATTGATGGGGTATATGAGTATACAAATGACTATCTAAGGCAAAACTGGATGCTTTCTAAAAATATAGTGTTTACTATTCCGGCTGGAAATAGTATAGTTACACGTGAGGGAAAAGAAGAGGTAGTAGATAAGGATACCGATATAAAATTAGGAACGGATTGGGGAGATGCTTCCTTTAGATTATTTATGGAAAATCAAATTATTCCTGATTTGATGAAAGGTAAAGTGCATCCTAATCTTTCTCTTTCCTCAGTTAAGGAAAATCCGTTTATAAGAAGCTTAATTAATGATGAATTATCTAAGACTATTTCTAGGAATGCAACTACAGTTTATACATTACCTATCAATATGTCTCCTAGAAATGATTAGGAAATTGCATTAAGAGATTCTTATCGTGCTGAGTTTAATAAATTAGCTAGATTTAATTATCAATATACAGTTACTGATTATGATTAGGATGGAAATCCTATTTCTAAATTATCTTAGAGTGTTCCTATTACTGATTTATTTACTTATTATGCTTTAATAGCTTTTAGAGGAAAGATAGGAGAAAATTCTTTAATGTCTATGCTTCATAATTTTTAGAATACTGGTATATTACAAGAATTCCACGATTATGTTGCAGAAATGGATAGATCTGGTGAAACATTAGATCTTTCTAATAATTTTGATATACTTTATTATATAGCTCCTGCAAGTAATCCATATTCTGCGTATACTAAATACATTTGGGGAACTAATAAAGGTAACAGAAAGCATATCTTAATGAGGAGAGTAAGTTCTGAGGAAATGCAAGAAATACAAGCATCTGGAGATTTTTCAGGTGTAATGGGTAAATATACATTCTTAGGATCTCCTGAAAGTACTTTACTTACTAGAGGTTCTATATAGAGTTCAGAAATAATGCATTTAGGAACTATATAGAATGGAAAAGATAAAATATACTATGTTGTAAAATATGATAGAGAAACTAGAAAACTTAATGAAGTACGAGTATCTACACAAGGCGGATTATTAGACATACAAATGGATAATGTAATGAAAAAATTAGATAAACGAGAAGTACTAGATATAGATACATTAGAAGCTAAAATAAAAAATAAATTATTTCCTTGTTAATAAAATATGCTAGCATGTATAAATAAATCATCACTTGAATACCAGACTTTGAAAGATAGGTCTGGTATTCAAGATGATACTTTAGAGGCTATATGTAGGGATTTTGTTACTAAATATAATAGATTTCCTCATTTAGATGAGTTGCCTAATGCTAATTCCGAACCTTATCTTAAAGATAGATTAAAGATAAATTAGTATAGTGGCACTAAAGTAGATAATATTTTAGAGTTTACTGGAGTTAATACTCTTGAAGAAGCTAATCATACTATTAATGATTAGTATAGAGATTTAGAGGTTACTATAACTCCGTTAAATAAAGAAGCCTTAGTAGATATTGAACATAAACCTACTACAACTAACTTTGACATTACTCCTGTTATTGTAGATAATAATGTGGATGATCATTTAGTGATTAGTAATGCTTTAAATAAATTATCTAAATTATATGGAATTAAATTTAATACAGTTACTAATGCTGAGTTGCGAAGTCCTAAATGGAAAGATTTAATTACTGATATATCTTCCGTTAATGCTTTTATCTACGATAATGAAATATATATAAATATAGATAGGTATACCGCTGATTCGCCTATACATGAGTTAATGCACATGTTAATAGGATCTATGCGATTTACTAACCCTAATCTATATCAAGAACTAATAGATTCAATAGAATAGTATATAGATTTTAATAATTTACCTTCTGATTATAAAAGTAGAACCAGAAATGATATTAAAGAAGAAATATTTGTTACAGAAGTTTCTAGATATTTAACTGGACAATCTTCAGCTATTGATGAACTAAATGATTCAGCTAAATATGAAATTATGTATAATACTAAAAGAGTTCTTGATTCTATTTTAATGGGATAGGATAGTGTTAAAACAATCAGTGATAGGAGATTATTTTAGATGACTTTAAAAGAATTAACGCAAGAAGTTAATTCTTCTATAATGACTAATTAGTTTAAAGGATTTATAAATTTAGAAGGATCTTCTTTACATAGAAAATTAAACAATTTAAAGTCAGATTTAATGAAGTAGAACTTATTAGAAGAAATTTGTGACTAATGGCTTGTAAACATTATTATAAAGGACATGAATTTTAGAATGAAAGATAGTTAGATGATTTTCTATTAGAAAAATTACCATTTGAACCAAGTTTAGGAGACTTAGTATTCGATAAAACATAGTCTCAATTAAGTGTAATATAGCAACTTAAGACTATCTCAAAAGAGACTTATAAAGCCAAAAAAATATACGATGAATTGAAATAGTCTGAAAAAGTTACGTATAATGAGGATGGTGAAGAGTCTATAGAATCTCCGCCTTATATTGGCGTAAACAAATACTTATCTGGTTTGACTAAATTAGATGGGACTTTACTATTTCCTGAATTTAGAGAGAATGAATACTGGAACGGTAGATATTCTCACTGGAAATTAGGGGAATTTACGGAAGATGAAATTGCTGAATTTGAACTTGATAAAAATAATCTTCCTAAAATTACAGATAAAGATACTCATGTTAAATTAAGGGAGTAGATGGAAAATAGATGGAAAGAACAAGCTAAATCAGGTTCTGCTGTACATGATATTCTTAGAGTATGTTTTAGTAAAACTGATAAGTAGTTAAATATTTTATAGTCAACTGATCAATTAAAGCAAACTATAAAACGACATATGTAGTCCTAGTTTTATTAGTATGTAAATGATGAAACTATTTCTAAGGCTATTGAACATGCTAGAGAATTATATTAGAATTTAGTATATCAATTTGGAGAGGATTTAGAGTTTTATCCAGAGTTTGCAGTAATGTAGAATGATAACATAGTAAGAAAAGGAGAACCTACTAAATTATTAGGTATTATCGACTTGCTCATTGTAGATAAAACTGGAAAATTGCATGTTCTTGATTATAAAACATCTACACATAGTTATGCTGAATTTAATTCGGCTAAAAAACTAGCATATGATTATCAATTAGCAGTCTATTAGAGAATGTTACAGAAGTATGGATTAAATACATATGAAGGTAAAATGTTAATATCTCCAATTAGACTTGTTAATTTTAGAAAAGAGGGAAATAAATACACATACGATAGTCTGGATTTTCCTAGTTCTTATACAATGATCAATGAAGGTCACAAAGGTGAACGTGTATGGGAAAATATCGATGAATTTATGCCTGCTCCATTTGAGCTTAATATTACTACAGAAGAAGCTACTAAAACTGTATCTGAAATAATGGCTGAATGGTTTCCCTATTACTCTTCTTTTTAGAAAGTGACTAGAGAAAGTACTATAAAATTACTTAAGAAATATAAAGCTTTAGAACCAGATGAAAATGGACATTATGTATGGAAAAGAGAATAGGGAGAACCTCCTATCATAGCTACTTCTGAATCTGAATTTGTTGATAAAGTTTACAAATATGAACTTAATAAACCTGCTAAACGATTAAGATATACAGCAAGTGTAAAATCTGGTATCAAAACAGCTATGAAAAATGGAATCGAAAATGCTTCTTTTCCGAATGCCAAAATTACTCAAACTGATGGGCAGGTAACTTGGTTAAAAGATATAATGTCTCCTTATTGTAATGGTTCTTGGGAAGTATAGGATAATGAACTTCTAGAATCTTTTGGTATTATTACTCTAAAAACTATTAGTGCATATAAACCTCCTTAGTATGATTTTATTAGAGTTAGTACTAGTAATCTTACCGATAATTATAGGGATTATGTAGAGACTGATGCTGCTTTTAAAAATAGAAAAGGCTTAATTGGTAGATATGAAGATGATGTAACACAGAAATCTAAACAAGGTTCTTTAGTCGTAGAAGCAGTTAATGGTAATATTGAAGCCATGGAAACAATGTTACTTATTAACTAGATGCGAGGATTAGAAGGAGCTGTTATTGGAAGAATATCTGTAGTTAATCCTAATTATGCTGACGGTGTTTAGATGTCTAATGAAGAACTTGTATATAATTGGAATGAATTAAATAGACATCATGCAGTACCTATAAATAGAATTTCTAATGGAACTGTGAAATTTGCTAGTAGATGGGAAATAGTTCGTCAAGTATATAGTCAGTTATTAACAGAAGGAAGTGATCATGGTTGGAAAGATGGATACCAAGTAATAGGTAATATTAGAGGATGTACAACTATATTAGATTAGAGTATAGATACTACAACTGAAGAAAAAATTGCCGGACTATAGAAACTTCTAAATGAACTAACTAAAGCTACTACAGAAAAAGATGGAGCTAATATTTTAAATAGAGTTTATTCAACACAAGCTGAACTAAATAAGCAGGAAGTTCGATTATATAATGCAATTCTAATGGCTATAGGATAGCTTAAAGGAATTGAATTTAGACAACAATTAAAAGACCATGGTAAATGGTTTGATGATATTCACATACTTAAATCTGGTTTATCAGGTACATTTATTGGTAATCCAGGTAATATGGAAAGTGATACTCTAAACTTAATTACTAGACTTGTTACTGAAGCTTACCAAAATACACGTGATGATGTATTAAGACATAAAGCAAAAATAACACAACTTGTCAATAATCTTAAAAAATATAAATAGTTTACAGCAGCTAAAGAAAGAACTGTCGGAAATTAGGTAGATCTTTATAGTAATATGTTTGAGACTACTCCCGAAGGAGATATTTTATTTAAAAATCCAAATAGACTAGCCCCAGCTGAAGCTGAATTCTTAGATTTTGCATTATATTTAATAAATAAAAATAGACATCCTGATTATACAGACGAACAGTTACGTGCATTAAGAGATAGTAATGATGTGAGTTATTATAGAGTTCCGCTAGCTATGGGTGGATCTGATTCTAGATTATCTATACAAGATAACTTATTTAATAGCTTAAAAAAGAAATTAAAGTTAATGTGGCCCATTAAAGCTGTAAAACAATGGGCTAAGAAATCTAATGAAAGAGCTAAGGATAAAGAAGAAGGACTATTTAGATTAGAAAATGAAATACATGATCCAGAAAAGCTTGAAAAGTATAAAAGAGATCGATTATTTGAAATGTCTAATATGTTTACTAAAGGTGATTAGACAGAATTTAGATTAGCTAAAATATAGGAAGTATAGAAAAGAGGAGAAAGTTTTGAACGTAATGTTGAAACATTACTATATAAACATATTTTTGCTTATTCTGTAAAGAATAATATTGATAGTGTATTTCCTATGATTAAAGCGGCTATGATTCATATTCTAACGCAGGGTTCTCTTTAGAATACTAAGTTTACTGGGGACATTGAATATTCTGAAAAATATATTAGAAATAAAATATTTAATGAATCTATCGTTGATCCCAAATTATAGGATCTTAATCATGCTATAGGAACTATTAAATCAGCTGCTTCTAAATTAACTTTAGCATTCTCTCCTGTTACTGGATTATATCAGCATATATCTGGACTTTGGAATGATATAAGTCTTATTATTAGGAAACCTGATGGTAAATAGTCATTTACATTTGAAAACTTTAAAAGAGCTTTTAAAATTGTATATACTGATGCCTTTCATTATTCAGATAAACCTACTATTCCTTCTGCTGTTAATGAGATATATGGTATAAACGATATGGATATGACCATGAATATGTACACAGATAGAATTACTAAAACTAGACGTGGTATATGGAATGCTGATGGTCTTGCAATGAAATTTGCTATTAGACCTGACTATTATAACCGTATGAATATTTTCGTAGCACAAATGCTAGGGGATGGTAGTTTTGATGCACATTATCTAGATAAAGATGGGAAATTAGTGTATGATTGGAAAAAAGATAAACGTTTTGAAGCATTCGCTAATGGTAGAAAAAGTGATCCTAAATACGCTGAATAGAAAGCCTTGTATTATGCAATGGCTAAACAATTCGTAATTGAAGGTGCTAAAAATCCAGATGGAACGTTATTTGAAATGAATATGTAGGATCCGAAACCACTTCCTAGAGCTTATACTAATAAAGAAGCAGAAGCTATGAAATCTATTGGAGATAATATTTATGGATATTATTCCCATGAAAAAAGAGCACTTGTACATTCTACATTAGTTGGTGGTTTATGGTTACAATTTAAAACATATTGGTCTAGTAAAAAGGACATATATTTATAGCCAGGAGGAGTAAAACTTCAAGGACGCTGGGAGTAGTTAGAAATTGATGGTAAAAAACAATACTATCAAGTTGATGAAAAGGGAAATCCTAGAGAAGATTTACCATTCATAGAAACTCCTACTTCTGCTCCAGTTATATAGTGGAAAGGTCAGTGGCAAGAAGGTGTTATGTTAACTTTACATGATATGTGGGTTTACTGGAAGAATAATTATAAACAAGACGGATGGATAGGAGCAATTAAAAGTGCTTACCATTATAAAGTAGATAACGTTGATCCTAATCTAAAAACAGCTTATGTAAATAATCTTAGACAATTAGTATATGATTTTATTCTATCTGTAGTAGGGGGAGTACTTATTTGTGGATTTTTAGCAGATTGGTTAAAAGAACTAAAAGAAGATAATGTAGATAATGATGATTTGATCACAGGTCTTGGAATAGCTGCTGCTAATATAGCAGTAATGTCTGTAAAGAATTCATTCTTAGACTTTAATGCTGCTGAATCTATCGGTGGTCCTATTTTTAGATGGAATCCATTTGTATTTGATTGGGGAGCTAGAACAATAAAGAAATTTATGAGTGTAGCTACAGGAGATGAAGATATATGGGATGGTATTGTAAGTATATCCGGTGGACTTAGAGCTGTAGAACCAGCTTTAGATGCAGTTAAACCTGATATATGGAGAAACGAAAGAGAAGGTGGTACATTTGGAGTAGAAAGATGACATATAATGAATTATCTAATATAGCCAGGAAAGGTAAAATAGGATTATTACCTAATTTTAAAGGATATTTTAAATGGGATTATGCTAATAATGAATTATCCTTTTAGAATAAAGATTTTACTTGTAAAGCTAAGGATTTAGATATATTAAATAGAACTGATTTTTATTACATAATTTAAAAAAATAGCCCTTAGAACGTATTGCTACATCCTAAGGGCTAAAAAAAAATAAGCCGATAGACTAGGAATTATTCCATAATCTATCGGCTTTTATATTATAGTTTTGTAAACATAACTTGCTTTTCTTCAAACTTAATTTTAATATTTGCATCTTTATATTGTACTACAATAAAATCAGTATAATCACTATACGTAGAAAGTTCTAATACTTTTAAGATTCCTTTAACTATATCAAAATTAATAGGATAAGATAGTATATAAGAATTATTTTCATAAACATAATCGAGAATATTCTGTATTCCTATCTCTAATCCTTTAACTCCATCCTCTATATCAGTTAATGCAAATTTAATCATATTAAAAAGGTAAAGTTTGTACAGATAATTGTCTTATCTTTTCTTGACATATATGAATGATCTTTTCATAATCTTGTATTCTAGATTCTTTTAGAGTTTTACCTTGCTCCTCTTTAGTTCTAAGTACTCTTTTAATTATATCAGCATCCCAAGGATCTAAGTTATATTCTTGCCACAAATGCCACGGCTGGATTATATGTTCTGAATAATTACTTTTTCCTATATGGTAGTCTTGACAACTCTCGTCCGTGGTTCTCATAATACCCAAATTCAATAGCTTTTGAATCGCGCCAGGATTTTGCTTCATCCAATGTAGTAAATCGTTTTCTAATACATTTTCCATCATTATCAATTATATTTGCACGATACTTTTTAGTATAACTTTCAAAATAAACTCCAGTAACTCCTGTTTTATTATCTCTTCGTTTAGGTTTATTTCTACTATTATCCTTATCTGTCGTCTTTCTTAGATTTGTTATTCTATTATCATGTGTATCTTGATTGATATGGTCTATCTGAAAATCTGGGTACTCACCGTAGTAAAAATACCAAGCTAATTTATGTAGAAGATATTTTATTTGATTAAAAGTTGCTACATAATATCTGTCACTTTTACATCCTATTGGTTTATTTAATTTTCTATGACTTTTAGCTGTTTTCCAATAAAATTCCCCAGTACTATAGTTATAAGTTACATGCTCTTTTAGTTCTTCTAAAGTCTAATAATTTCCTGTAAAATTAAACATCATATACTATATAAATCATTAATTTCCATTACTTTTTGTTTGCAATAACCAAATTGTCAGAATCTATAGCTTTTCTAATATATCTCATTAAAGTAATAGGTTTATATTCTGCTACAAACGTTGTAGTTCCTACATCCTCTTTGTTATTCATATCTACTGGAAACATAATTGTCTTATCTTTGGTATCTATTGTATAATATAAAACTCCAGCTATAGCATGACTAAACTTAGCAGGTTCTTTTAGTGTTACAATTTCTTTAATTGACATATTCTTTTACTATATTAGAAATCATTTTACCATCTGCTTGAGGGAACTTAGATTTTAGATATTTAATGGCATTTCCCATTTCCTTCTTTGGAATAAAGGGTTTACTAACTTCAATAGCATCAAATTGATAAACGCCTTTTTCAGTTAAATACATTTCAATTAATTTATTTTGCCCAGCCCATATACGAAGCTCAGAATATATCTGTGACTTATTTACAGGCTCAGGAAGCAACTTTTTTAATATTTCCAATTCATCTCTATATTCAGATACCAAGTCCTCTCTACGAGCCTCAGAAAAGTCTAAAATTGACTTCTCTAAGGTTTGACAATATTTTTGTATTATTCGTATTTGTTCAGCCTCATCAATAGGTTTAGCATTCTTAGCTGTTTCTGCCTTTAGAAATTCAGCTTTCAAATTACGATAAGCCCTAAGTTCAGTTTTATTTTGAGACTTTAGAGCTTGTTTTATCAGATTATCAATATCAGTCATATTACCACTCAATTAATATATATTCAGACACAATATCTGATGGATATAAAGTGACTTTATAGCCATTACTCTGTAATTCTTTAATTACTCTTTCTGCATTAGGTTGCATCCATCCTGTCTTTAGATCTACAAAGGAATATCCTTTTTCAATTTGTTTCTTGATATGCTTTTCTATTTTATCTAAAGTTTCTAGATAATATATGTCTTTTATTTTCTCCTGTAGCATTTTATTATTTTTAATTGCTTCAACAGTTCTTTTATTAGCTTCTTTTGCGGATATCATGATGTTTTTTTGTAAATTGTTTCAGCATGAGCTTTTGATATGGAGTTAATGTTATAGGCTTATCATTGACGGTAACATAGTGTTCTATAAAGTAAATAGGATCGTGTATACATTTCTTATACTCTGTACTATATTCCATATTTTAATTATCCATTAAGGTTTTTATCGTTTCAGCCATAATACTAACTGCACTTCTAAACCCTATACGAAAAGATGCAGCAGATAATGTTTTTATAGTAGCTCTAACATCATCATACATACCATCTTTAAATATTTCTAATACTTGTTCTGTATGTTCTTTAGAGAGTTGTTCTAATATATTATTATTCATATTTCTAAATATAAGGGATTATAAGCAACTTGATAAAATTCATCTTTCATACTGCAATTATATACTTTAGTATTATTTATAGTCTCACATTCATGGTTTCCTGAATGAAGATGTCCGCAAAAACAATAATTAGGTTGGGTTGCTTCAATAGCTTTCCTTAAAGGGTTATTTCCTAGATGTTCTCCTGTAGCTCTTGTATAATCCTTTTGAAGTAATATATCACACGCTCCATAAGGAGTATCGTGAGACATTAAAATATTTAGATTTCCTGGAATTTCATAGTATAAATCCTCTAAAGCTTCATCAGAATCCATAAAAGCCCAATTACCAAACTCATGACAATAAGGAGTACCGAATATTTTATATTCTTTTCCTTCTTTACTTATATATGTATATTCTTCATGTTCCAAATATGTTACTTTACTCTTGTTATTAAACAAGTCTTTATATGTATCGTAATTGTATTGCAGTTTTTTGTCATGATTTCCTGCAATAAATAATACTTTATTACAAGGACAACCTTTTGCCCATTTTTTAAATATAGTAGAATACCATATATAAGTATATTCTGAATCCGATTGATAATTTAATGGAACAGAATCTCCACAAATTAACACCAGTTCACATTCCTGTAATTCTGGTAAAAATCCATGGAGATCTGATATACAACATATTTTCATTTTTGTGTTAAACTTTTAGTTAATTTATTATCTACATCTAACAATCTACTATTCCTCCCATTCAATTTTAACAGTTGTGATATAGCTAGCCTCATTTTGTGCATGTTGAATAGCCTCTTCTTTCGTATTGGAAACTATATCACCACAAACACGTTCAGATATTTCATTAAGACCATGGTACACATTCACCCATCCCTCTTTCTTTTCAGGGAGCATCATGAGATTATAATGAGAACAGTTTTCATTTCCATCTAAATATTCTCCATCTTTTGTATATTGAAATATACACTCTTTCCCATCTATCTCTACAAGTGCCACTATAGGATAATAATCATTCTTTTTATCAAAGCAAATAATTCTTACCTGTCTCCCATCTCTTGTACAGACGGGCTTGCCTGCTTTTGCAGAATTTAAGTCAAATGGTTTCAAATTCTTTCCAATATTCTCTAAATTGGAATACTTTACACTCCATTCTATAATTCCCTTTTCAAACTCATCATAGTCAATAAGTTCATTTATATATTCATTGACTAAATCGTTAAGTTCTATTTTCTTAGATTCTTTATTAGTCTTTTCTTCCATATCTTCTTGGTTTTGTTTTATTTCTATCTCAATTTCTATAAATCAATCATAAAAATCATTAAGGCACACTAAACCATATAGATCCAATTATAGATATAGCTAATAATATAAATATAACTACAAGACAAGTTAAGATTAGACTTATTATTTCCTTAGTAGTATTTTTAATCATTATATTAAATGTTTAATGTAAATCTGCATATAGAATCGCCACATTCATCACACGTACCTAAATCCTCATATTCACCAAAAGTTTCTAGATAATAACAAAATATAGATTGTAAATCACTAATGTCATCAAGATTATCTATCATTTTATGAAGAATACTCTTAAGTTCATTAATATCCATATTAATTGTTTCTACGTTATCTACAGTTAATGACATACAAATACATCCATTAGTATATTCTAATTCCATTTTAAATAAATTTATACAGTTTTCCATCCATCTTTATCACAAATCCATAACTCGTAATAAAGACATCCAAATTCATAACTTAAGCATCTCATATAAATATCTTCCTTATCAGGAATTAACTTATATAATTTATTCATTTCTTCTAAAGGAAAAGTCCATTTAGAATCAAAATATATGTCTAGTTCTGTATCATTTGCATCTATATCTGCAGTCCAATCCTTAAAAAAATCTAATACTGTTTGTATATTATCTTCAGAATCAGATGATACATACATCAAATTATTACATACATTAGCCATTTTTATATAATTGTTTAAATTCTTTTAGTCCACGTTTGTTTAGAGAAATAAGATGTTCTGGAATATACATTTTCATTGGTTTAACTTCGCTTCCGTCTTCTGCATTTCCAAATATCTTAGTTTTAACAATCTTAGAATCAAAAGTCCAATATGAACTTAATTTTAAAGACTTAGAATAATAAAGATAATCTAACATATATTCCCAATAATGAAAAGATTCATCTGTCTTATCTCCAAATTCATTTATCCATTTTTTATAAAAGACTATCCATATACTAAATTTGCCAAATAAACAAATATAAATTAGCGGATTTCTTTCATGCCTAGGACTATCATATTTATCCTTCCAATATACATCGTGTATATTTATATCAAGTAGTTTTCCTTGCCAGAATTTACTGGCATAAGGAAAACTATATTTATCATTACTAAAGCGTATAGAGATATTAGGGAACTTAAAATACTTTTTAGCTTTCCACCAAGTTTTTAATGGATTTTCGATAGAAAATGCTATTATGTTTTTATACCATTTATCTCCCCATTTTCTACAGTGTATCATACTTCCAAAGTTTCTATTTCAAAGGATACTCGAATCCCTTCATTATACTTTCTTATATAGAAACCCCCACATTGTAATTCATTTAATTCTTGATCAATAAATTCATGTAGAAGTTCCCTTAGAAATTGTCTTATCTCATAAGGTTCTGGAACTTGATTATATTTAGCCCATTCCCAATTTAATAGAAGCATAACTTTATGGATTTTATTAAAATCTAAAAAATCCATAACTTCATCAATTATTTTCTGCTTTTCCATTTAGTGTTTCGTTAATTACTATTTCTGTTATAATATCAAGATTCATCATTACTTGATAATGAACATCAATTTTATCAGTACGTTTTTCTGAAGGCCAATCGGATACTAAAATTTCATATTGACATCTTCCCCACCATTGATACATACTTTCCTTACGAATAAATTCTCTAAATTCTTCAAACGTTTTAGGTTTATCTTTCTTTTTAATATAGCAATCCATTAAATAAGGAATAACATCGTAACTCTCTAATTCCCGAGAGTTACGGTCATGTACTAATACATTAAAACTTTTCATTTATTATAATCTAGAGTGTTAACAAGATAATTAATAGCAGCTAATGTACCTCTAGTTAAAGATAGATGAGTATCTCCAATAGAAATATCCCATCCTTCTCCATTTAACCATTCGGTCACTTCAATTGTATCGTTAGAAAGAGCATCAAATTTACTAAGTTCTTCCCATACTGTTTTCCTAGTTGTTACTTCCATACTAAAGAGGTTTTAATTGATAACACCATCGTACATTATTAAAATTAATATACATTTCAAGATTTCCTGAATTTCTTAAAATAAGCCTAAGAGTTCCTCTATCTCCATCTTGGTCTATGAATTTAACCTCAATATTACGTTCATTATCCGAATCATAATAATCTCTAGCATTAGAGATAAAAGAGTATACTTGACGATAAGGAGAATTTATAACAACAACTCCTTCATTTGCGTCGATAGTAACTAACATGTTAGATTCTTCCCAATCACTCCAACCAGTCCATTTACCGTAATATTCATTATACTCATTTATTGCAAATAGATTAGTTCTACACGTTAAAATTTCACTATACATAGATATGCTAAATATAGTGGCAAGTAAAATTAAAATAAGTTTTTTCATAAATTAATTTTTATCTCAACTGATTTTTTAGTATCTTTTTATTATTTATTCATTGATATATCCTCTCTTAATAAATTCCTCCTTTAAAGGAATAGCCAGCTCTCTTGCTTGAGGATGAGCATTTTCAGCACATCTCAATTTAAAGAAATGCTTCCAGTCAGATACAAAGCCAGTCATTACTAACTCTGTCTTACAAGCATTAGGTAATATTTCTCTTGCTTGTTGAGGTTTCCATCCTTGATTTAACAGGTCAAAATAATCATGTTCAGACCAGAGGCAATGCCATAAGAATCTACCTTCAGGAGTAGTAGTTACTGGATAAGCATTAATATTATTTTCATGCAGCATTATTTGCTTAAATTCCCCATCTTCTGGATTCTGTCTGCTTATATTAGTATAATTACCCTCAAGTAAATCTGCCCAACAAGGAATAATAAAAGTAACTTCATTACCAAATTTATCCTTATTATATGCACAATATCTTTGAGATTCCATGCTATAGCTAAATACTCTATGCCTTGTATACTCCTGAGCTATACTTCTTGATAGAATAAACTTAACAGTGATTCTCTTCTCATGAAATTCTGTAGGTTTACATAGATATTGTAAATCATTAAGTCTATCATGTTCTATCAAAACTCTAAAATTAGTACTAATAAATAAATCAGGACACAAATCATCATGATTAAGTACTTTTCTCACTATTTTAGAATATGGATTTTCATAATAAAACTTATACATATCTCCAAATACATTATGTAATTCATTACTCCAATGTATTTTAAGATATACAGTACCGTGTTCTAGAGGAGAGTGATGGTGTCTTTTTAAAAGTACATTATCAATAAAAGGTTTAGCAGAATCTTCTGTTATGTTTCCCTCCGACTTATAACAAACCTTAGCTGCTCTTTCAATAATTTTATAAATTCCCTCTAATCCAGGGTCTTGTTCCCAGATTTTTACTGATGGTTTAATTAGTTTCATATTTATTCTATATAATAATCATAAAGTGTAATGCACATATCTTTAGGATTAACAATAACCTCTTCTGGTTTCCATCCATACCAATTATAACAATCCTCGCTAATATAGTCTAATAAATCTTGTAGATTACTAAGATACTCTATATTAACATACAATTCATTATTAATTTCCTTAACTAAAGGACATTTAAGTAAAGCTTCCTTTACTTTAGTATCTTCACCAATTACTGAAGATGCTATTTCTAATTTATATTTCATTCTAGTACTACTTCAAATTCATCAACATTCCAGTTACTTAAATCTTTTATTTCGGGGACTGTTATATATCCTGCTTTGGAGGCATATTTATCAATATATACAGCTGCTTCAGTAGGCAAACAGATTTGATCTTGAACTGCCCCTACTAAATCACATTCAGAATAATCTATATAATCGTAATAACTTCCATCCTTATCTTGCATCTTCTCAGCTTTATAATCATCTACTAATACTTTTACAGTTTTACTCATTGTAATGCTTACTGTAACCTCTATTTCGTGAGAGGGTTGTGGTTCATAATTCCAAGGAGCATCAGAAGTATCAGATCCTAGCGGATAATCATAATTATTTTGCATCAAGTCTATTATTGATATAATATTAGTAACAAAATCTTTTACATCTTATATAGAATCTTCTTTATTCCATAATAAAAGGAGATAGTTTCCTATCTCCTTAATACATACAAGTTATAGTCATATATTGTCTAGAATTACAATATCTACATTCGCTTTCATTAGGGCTAAAAACACTACCACATTTAGGGCAAACCCATCCTACTTGATAACTTTTTTCAGAATTATTCATTTATTGTAAATTCTATATTATTAGTTTCCCAGTCTTTTAAATCAAGACCATTAATTACAATTCCTACTTTTCTTAATGCTGCATTTGCAGTTTCTAAAGCAACTTGTGGAATAAGTATCTCTGTCTTAGCTTTAGAAATAATTTCATCATTAGTAGCTTCAATAGGAACCTCTATATATAAAGATCTACTCATAGTAATAGTAGCCTTTACTTCTATCATTTTAGTCTCATTCATCTCCAGGATGTTTTATACTTTTAATAAAATCTCCAGATAAATAAGCAGTATCATATCCCATACCTTCGGGTGGATCAATTGCTAATCCATCTTCAGTATGACACATTTCCCAATTATCTAATAGGAGTTCCAGTTTATACTTCTTAATATAATCCTCTTGTAGTATTTCAAGAGTATCTTTTACAGCAGAATCTATAGAATAAAAGGTATCTTCAGGAAAGAATTTGTTAGGTTCAGTAATAAAAACTAATTTCTTTAAATATTCTTCACTTTCCTTAATACTCTGATTCAATTCTTCTATTTCAGACTCTACTTTATATTTATTATCATAAGTTTCCTTATGAAAAGTAATATTACAAAATAAATCAGTCGTCCAACCCATCTTTAATTAATTTATAAATATAAGAAAGTAAATAACAAAAAGGTTCTTGATCCATTCCTCTTTTTAATTTCATATCACAATCTTCATATACATGTAATGTGATATGTCCTGTTTCGTGAACTAGATCAGAATCGTTGTACTCATCAGTTACAAAAACTAGGTATCCAGCATAATCTTCTTTACTGCATCTAAATACAATAGCAGAAAAATTACATATAATATACTCATGAGTATATCCATCAATATCATCCCAGAATTTAAACTGATCTTTTATTTCATCAAAATTTTCATTACTTGCAACCCATAATCGTCTAGGATATGGTTCAATTTTATATTCTTTAATCATATACTTACTACTTTATTGTATAAGGATTCAGGAACAGCGTATGTTGAATCTGGACAAGGATGTCCTTCAATTTCTGTACAAAATATACACTCAGACCATCTAGGATTATCCATAAATTCCTGGATTTCTGGCCATCCAATTAATAAATATCTTTCAGCCATTCTTTATTATTTATATATTCTTTTCTAAATTTATCTAAATTTTCATTATCGGGACAATATTCATATATAATTTCAATAGAATCATATCCTCCCTTACTATATAATATACCTTGTTCTAACATCAGTCCAATATCCCAGGCATCAAATACATCTCTTCCAATAATAGCATCTTCTGGACATTCAGTTAAGTTTCTAATAGAAAACAAATGTACATTTTCCTCAGGATCCCATAATTCTTGATATTCTGGTTCATATACTGATGGACCTTGTTCAAAACAAATTAATATTTTTTTCATAAATTAATGTATCCAATATGTAGGTAAATTACCTTCTTTATCTGTACTTATATCTGCATCCAGTTTACATCTAGTACAATAATAACTTCCTGCTTTTACCATACATTTATATAAAATATTAGCAACTTCATTAGCTATCTCTTCAGGAGCTTCACAATTAAATTCATCATACGGCATTACAGTAATCAATACTTTAAAAAGAAGATTGTTCTGTCTTAAATAATTGAAGAATATGATAGCAGCAGTCATTGTACAAAGAGCACCTGCATGTTGAATTAAATAATTAATAGATTGTCTATCAGATTCAGAGATTCGTTTGTAATAATTCTTTCTTTCCTGAACAGTATTACAATTAGGATTGGATTGTTTCATTTCATTATAGTACTCTTTATATACAGGATCATCAAATTTTTGTTTTAACTTGGCTAAATATTTATAATCATATATATTTGCTCTAAAACCAAATATAGGACTTAATAATATATATCCTTTTTCTTTCCAATCTTGTCTTCTCCAATCTTGATAACGTTTCAATCCTGAAAATCCAGACATATATGAATTATAAATTCTCTCAGCTTCTTGCTTAGGAAGTCCATAGTTTTGCATTAAGGTATGAGCAGATCCTCCATATCCAAATGCAAACTCATATCCCTTAGCTTTCTGTCTCAAATCATGATATTTTTTCTTAACTTCATCAGCAGGCATATCTTTAGGTATCTCTGAAAATACTAATTTAGCAGTTAGAGTATGTAAATCCTTTTCTCCCTCCATTAATTCATAAATCATAGCTTCATCATTAGCTATAGAGGCTAATAAAAAGCTTTCTTGCAACGTACTTACGTTGGACTATACCTTAACCATAGAGTATTACTCATTAGGTTCTCCGTTTCTAGTCTCTGCACCTTCCTTAGTAAGGCTTGGCTCAGTCTTAGGATACTCTCCATTAACTGAATTTACGGAGTTACTTATATTAAATTTCTTTAATATAGGGCCAAAATTATTTTTCTTTAAAAAAAAATAATGAGCATTATCATATAAACATTATATGAAGTATTTTTAACCTGAGAAATCTATACTAATCCACTTATTACCAGGTTCTGCTACGAAACATGATCTAGTAAAGGAATCTGAAGGGATATTTAACATATTAACATATTTAATAGTTCCATCTTTTCCTCCAGAAGATATTCTGAAAGTGTCGGTACCTTTAGTATTATACTTTGTATATAATCTGCCTGTATTTTTATTTACTTGCTTTAAAACATTTTCACCATAAGTACCAACTAATTTAGCCTGTTCTTTATATTTAAGATATATCGGAATTAAACCGCATTTAGAAGCTTGAGGAGCTAATGATTTTGCATCAATAGATTCAGAAACTTCACCTTTTTTATCTACAGTAACAGTTATTCCATATGATTTAAACATACTGATAACTTGTTTAGGGCTATTTAAATTTATCTTTAATTGAGGCTTAGTATTATATCCAGAAAATAGATCTCCCTGAAAATCTCTATAAATATATGGAGAATTAGGATTGTCATTAACTATCCACTCAGTTATTTCATCTATGCATTTATTTAATTCTGCTTGGTCTCTCTTCATTTTTTCTTGCCATTTAGCAGTATCTAACCGCACTCCACAGAACTCCATATAAGCAACCACTACAGTAAACCTATTAAGTAAATCAATAGCTTTCTCCTGATTATTTCTTTTCAGTTCTTCTAATTGCTTATTCATCAATTGTTCCATATATTTTACATCATCAGCAGCATATTGAATAACTAAAGAATCTTTGATTCCTTTCCAAATTATTTGACCTCTAATAGATTTATCTCTATCTATTCCTAGATATATTTTAGAAATAGCCTTTAAGCTAGTAGACAGCATATAATGAGATTTCTTTTTACTTTTCTCATCTCCAGGAACATATTCATACCTATCACACTCAATTTTATCATAAGTATCAGGAGTAATTACTATTGGATACCCATTCCATAGTATAAGTTCTCCTAAATAGGTATCATATATGTTTTTTGGAACGATATGATATAGGTAAAGCCACTGAAGATCAAACTTTAAATTATGTCCAACAAAAAGGCGATCAGATTCGAGATAATCCTTATAATAAGTTATATTAACGCTAGAACAATCAATAACTACTTGAAATTCATAACATCCTAATTGTAAAGAAAGTAATTTATCTTGATGTACTTTTAATCCTGAAGTTTCACTATCCAATCCTACTATTTTTAATGGTTCAAGTAAATTTAGACTTTCTTCAATGCTAATTATAGTGTATAGATCATTAGGAAATATTTCTATATTATTAGTTACTAAATATATCATTCCTCTAAAATTTCAGAATAAATAAGCTCTTCAGTTTCATCATTATAAATCTCATAGTTCTTAGGCATTGATTCAGTTTCTGATAAATAGTAGCTATCAAGAAGTTCATATTCTCCGTCTTTATATTTACTAATTACTTCTTCTTTAGATTCTGCTTCTATCTCTATGTCATTACGTCTCCATAAAGAAACATATTCATCAACAAAAAGTTTGTATTTCATAATAAATCATTTAATTCTTTTATATACTTTTTTCTAATCATATCTAGACCTTTATGTTGAATTTGTCTAACTCGTTCTCCTCCTATTCCAAACATATTAGCTATTTTTTCCTGAGAAACAGGAGGCATTCCTATTCCAAATAACATTCTTAAAATATCACTTTCCCTATTAGGAAGTTTATTTAATATCCGATCTAAAGTATTATATAAATCATTTTGATTTATTTGTTCATCAACTAAATCAGAATTATTTGGAATTATATCTAATAGACTATCATTATCCTCGTTAATTGGAGTATCTAACGAAGTTGCACGAATAGAATATTTTAAAGTACTATTTACTTTATCAGAACTAATATCTATATCTTCCCCTAGTTCATCATCAGACGGAGGTCTTTCATATATCTTTTCAAGTTTTTCTACAGATTTATTTATTCTACTTAGATATAGAATTTGACTTACTGGAACTCTAACTACTCTACAATGATCAGATAATGCTTTTACAATTACTTGTCTTATCCACCATACAGCATAAGATATAAATTTAATTCCTCTATTTGGATCAAACTTCTTAGCAGCAATTATAATTCCGTCACAGCCTTCTTGAATTAAATCAACTAGAGGAATTCCTTTACCTTGATACTGTTTAGCTACTGAAACAACAAATCTTAAATTAGAATTTACTAATTTCTGAAGAGCTTTTTCATCTCCTTTTTGTATTCTTCTTGCTAATTCTATTTCTTCGTCCTGGTCAAGTAAAGGATATTTTGATATTTCCTTAAAAAATATTTTTAAAGATTCATCCTGTCTATCAGTTATAGATTTAGAGATTCTTATACCTCTCATTTAATACCTTTATAATAATTTGTAGTATCATTATTCAATGTATTATCTAAGGTAATTTGAGCTAACAAAATATCAGATTCATTTTTAGCATTTCTATAATTAGTGGCATAAGTACATATCGTTCTATAATTAGCTACAATATTATCTCTTCCTGAAACAGACTTATATACAATACCGAGATTAGTAGCTTCTTCTGTATCAGCTAGATCAGTTCCCATATAAACAAACGACCAATTATATTTTTCTTCTTGATGTTTGATTCTATCCTTAACATCTTTGAATGAATACTTTTTAGAACTATTTTCCTGTCCATCGGTCATAATAACTATTAGATTTTTAGACGGACGTTCTGATTCATCCATATTAGATAGCCATTCACCAATTTCATCAATAGCTGTACCTATTCCATCATTCATAGCAGTACATCCTCCAGGAGAATATTCTAAATCAGGTATTTCATATATAGATTTACCTATATAATCATGTTTTACTTCATCAGAAAATTTATAAACAGATATTATACATTCTCCTTGATTTTGCTTCTTTTGTTCCTCTATTAAAGATTTAAAACCGCCAATGACATCTGTACTAGAATAATACATTGAACCACTTTCATCTAATACAAAACAAATATGTAATAAATTACTTTTCATATCTTTAAAATTCTTTGCACAATTCGTTAAATCTTTCTAAGTTGATTTTACTTTTAGGACATATTACTAGATCAGTATATCCTTCTTTCACATCATTGTTTATAATATAAAATCTAATAATTTCAGATAAAGTATTATTATTGCTGATTTTATAAACAACATACATATATTGTTGATTAAAGTAGATAATCCAGAATTTATATCCTTCTGGATTATCTACCAACCAATTTATAAATTTATCAAATGTCATTGTTTAGCCAACTCTTCAAAATCATCTAAATCAAGATAATTAGAATCACCTACAACAGTATTTGTAAAGTAATCAATTATATCTTCATCTTCGATTGTAAAATGAATAAACTGAGAAGTACGACCTGTATCAGGATCTTTAAAATAAACTTGATAATACTTTTTATCATTAACTATATTTACTACAAACTTATAATCATCGGAATTTTCAATAAGAAAATTAACATATTCAGTATATTCCATATTAAATACAAATGTTTTTAATTAATAATTGTTTTTCTATAAAATCTATTTTTGGATAATTTAAATTATCTTTTACTTTATAATGAATATTTTTAGACTTCTTTTTTATTTTAGTCATTTTTATTAACTTCATTAATAAGTTTATCAGTATAATTTAATAAAGTAGCTAATACATTATTTAAATTAGTTTGGCAATCTACTTTACCATGAACATCTAACTGAACTCCCACTTTAGCTATGTCAAGAAGCATTGAAATTACTTTAAGTTTATCCATTAGAATCCTGTTTGAATTGTAAAAAAGTTAATATTTCCTTTACCTATAATATGAAGATTTCTATCAATAATCATTTTATCAATATCCCCATTAAAGTCTCTAATAAGAGTAGTAGTCCAGGGTCTATTAATGTGATAATTAAATTCTGGATTGTATTTTAGAACTTCATCTAAATAAAGTACAGATACCATTCCAGCATCTGCACAAAATCTTCCAAGTTCCCTCCAATTATCATATAGTTTCTTAATTTTAATGCATTCCTCAGAATACTTTAAAGAGCCTGCATCATACTTTTTTACTTCCTCATAAAGAGCGTATAATTGATTAAGCTGCTCAATAATATCTTTATCTGTAGTATATGTAGAACAACTCCAATCTCCATATAAAGTATTATTTGTTATATACCGAGTAAATCCAAATTGACTCAAATCTAATCCATAATTGGATTTTTCCCAGTGTTCATCCTTTATAACATAACAAGGATCAGTAATTATAATATCTCCTTTAAAATTCATTTTTTAATAGCTATAGAAGTAGAATAAGAGTCATCTATTTCGTTATAGAACCAATCAAATAGATATGCATCTAGTTCATCAATTAGTTCTCTAATTTGTTCTAGATAAGTGCTACAATTATTTTTACTAGGATTACGAAATCCTCCACAAAGACTTAGTATTATCCAGTCTTCGTCATAATATACTCTATCTATGAATATTTGCTCTAGTTTAAAATCTTGAATAGCTTTAATACAAGCATTAATAACTTCGTCTTTAGTCATAATTATAAAAATTAAATTTATTCGTAATCTCTAATTGCTTTCAATACTGGCTGAAGTGGAGTTCCTTCGTCACTGAGATAAAAATATTTTACAGTTGCCATCTTACCAATAAGTTTATCAAGATCTTCTCTATATTGCTGCTTAAGTTCTCTACTTCCCATTGGCTTTGCTTTAAATTCTTTACCATCTTCAGTAACCAAAGTAAAACACATATCTTCATCTCTTAGCCCTTCAGATAATCCAGTGATTTCGAATTCTTTATCCAAATATTTTTTGACTTTGATCATATCATTTGTCCTACCATTAGGCTTATAAAGCTTACTAGGATCTCTTAATACAAGTCCTTCAAAACCTTCACTAACATATTGATCATGTAAAGCCATTATATTGTCCCATCCTTTTATAAGAACATGAGGAACTATCTGTACTCGTAAGTCTTCTCCAGAATATTCCTTATTTGGATCAAACTGCACAGGAAGAGTAGATTCCATGAATTCTAATTCTTCCAGCCTACTACTGAATGGCCTACTTGGGTCTAGCAAGTCGATTACATCATATACGTAGTACTGTATCCAGTCAATACCATCAGCAGTTTTCTCTAACCTAGCAGCACCACTAATTTGTTGTAAAGATTTACCATGTTTATACAATTCGCCATCAAGAATTATATGTTCGTGGTCTTTAAAGTATTCTATAAGTGCTGGGTGATTTCTAATCATAGAAGTAGAAGGATCGTAATCACCTCCACCTCTAGATGCAGTTCTTATTTCTTTACCATCCCAATACATGAGGCATCTAACACCGTCTATTTTTCTACTCGCATACCATTCTTTATCAAAGATCTTTCTATTCGTTACTTTATCTTCTTGTTTAGCAAGCATAGGTTTAGGAACGCCTAGTTGATTAGTAGTAACTTCTCCAACTATAGAATATAATTCTTCTTCAGAATAAGAATCTAAAGAATTTTCTAGAAGTTTATATCCTTTATCAAGATATTTTTTAATTATAGAATTAAATTCTAAAGTACATTGTTCTGTAACACTTCTTCCAGCTTTACCTTTAGAAATCAATAATTCAGGTTGATTCGTTAACTTACCTTTATAGGTTCCAGTAGTTCTGTATATAACATATCCATTCTGATTATCATCCCAATTGTAAGAGGCTAGCACTACTCTCAGTTTACCTTTAGAATCTTTTCCAATTAGTGTAGTCATTCTATATAAAAATCATAAATTTCTATTAAATCTTCATCTGGTTTATATATAAAATCTGGATATTTAAAAAGATACATCATATCAAAAGAACTGTATACTTTTCTAATTTTACTACAAAAATCTTTTAGTTCTTCTAAAGATGTAAAATCTTTAATGAATATATTATAAATTACTTCATCAAAATAAGGTAAAAGAGCCTCTCTAAGAGACTCTTCTTCCTCATATATGTTTAGGTAATTAGATTTAAATTTAATTTTCATTAGATTGGGTGTCTTCCTTTACTGGGGTTTCTTCTGAATTTACTTCAACAGGTTTTTCAAAATACTGTCCATTTGAAACAGTAATACCTACAAGCATAAGTCTGTTTCTAAGACATTCTTCATAAGAAATCATAGCTTTAGCCTGAGCAAATTTAAGAGCAAATTCAGGTTTAGGATCATTATTTTCAGGATTATTAATCCATGTAACAAGTTTAGCAATTTTTTCACTAAGAGCTTTATGCTCACTACACATTCTTTCTACGTAAGCTTCCATAAAAAAAATTATTTTAAATTAGTTTTTACAATTTCATAAAGATCTTCTACTGTATCACAAGTAATCTCAACATCTTCTTCGTAGATCTTTAATTCTGGATTAAGTCTTTTTTCAAAGACCCACCAGAATATTGTATCTACTCCAAATTCGTTAAATAGAATTTTGATTATATCCTCAAATTGATAAGAAGTGTATTCTACCCAATCTACTTCAAATAGATTGCCTCCAAAAACATCAGATACTTCTTCGATACGAGCTTCCCATTTAATATAATCATTAATCAGTTTAACAAACTCTTCTTTAGTTATCATATTTAGTATGTCTTAAATTAGTTAATAAATCATAGGCAGCAGAAGCACCTGCTATAAAGTCTTCAGTGATTGCTTGTACTTCATCCTCATGGTCTTCAGGATTACACAATATTTCTCTTACATATTTTGATGCTTTTAGAGAAATTTCTTTTAAAAATAATTCTTTATCCATATTAGTCTAGCCGCCCAACTATGGCGTCTGTTTTAATAAAACCTTTCATTTACCACCAAATTGTAAAATAAATATTTTCATCATTCTCTAGAGTATCAAATGCAGGAATTACTTTAGTAATTAATGAATTTCTAACTCTTTCTACATCATCAAAATAGTATTCATCATAATCAGTAGGTCCAAAGAAAAATCCTTCCATAGTTGGAAGTAATTCCTCAGCTTTACTATGGTCTTTTAAAACTTCTTCACATCTATTAAGTAATTCTTCTGCATCGTCTTTAGTCATAGGAAAAGGTATTTGAGAATCAATATCAGCTCCCCTTCCTTCAAAATACTTTACTAAGAAATTAACTTTCCTAAAGTAATCTAGTTCTTTAGTAATAGTCTTTCTCTTTTCAAACCAAATATCCAAGCCCATATTATTTATTTTGTATTAGTACTTCCAAAACCACCTCCTCTATCTTCTCCAGATAGATCTGTAATACTTTTAACAGGTTCCCAATCTATGTGTTCTACCTTATTTAGAACAAATTGAGCAATACGTTCTCCATCTTCAATCCAGACATCTTCTAAACCTAAATTTACTAAGATTACACCTATTTCTGCTTTAAAATTTTGGTCCACAGTGCCCGGTGTGTTAATGATTGTTAATCCTTTCTTTAATGCCCATCCACTTCTAGGCCTGACTTGAATTTCATAACCTTCAGGAATAGAAGTATGAATACCAGTAGGGATTAATGCTCTTGAACCTGGTTCTAACCTCAACATAGTAATTGGATGTCCATCTCCAGCAAATATTATCTCTCCTCCTCCGAATACTTTAATAGGATTATCAGGAGAAACTCTACTAAAGTCAGCACGCACATCACATCCTGCATCTGTAGGATGAGCATAGACTCCTTGTTTCCAAGAAGAATTATTGTATATTTCTACTTTCATAATGTATAATATTTTTAATTAAATTAGAAATAGATTCAAGATCTTTATAAGTATGAGGTATTTCTATCAAGAATAAATTTTTATCTTTACAGTATTTTCTAACACATTTATCTCTAAGCTATTGCTTTTTAAACTATTCTTCTCCTCCAAAATAGGTAATGGGCTTATAATGCTAAGGCCCGTTATATTCTACTACATAATCAATTTGATTATAATTAAAATAAAAATCTAACTTTACAAATCTATTATTGGAGAAATATACAGGATCGTTTATAATAAATTGTGATATGTATTCAATTTTTAAATTCTATAGTACCTAAGAAACTAATGTTTCTCCTTTAGATTGTTTACATTTAGGACATCCAGACCCACATAAATGAGCGCCAGCTTCCTATTCAAAATCTCCATGAATAGGACAGGTTATAACTAATTTATTATGTCTGCCTGTATAAATAGTTTTGTCATAATTATACTTAAAATTATGAACTTCTTGTACCTACTATATAAAATCTTCTTGTCCTGTTATAATTCCTAGGCATTTTGGACATCCATCCCCAAATCTAAATATATTATTTGGAAATACGTATCTTTCATGTCCACATTTAAGACACTTCATTTTAATTTTATGATTAGCGCCTTTATACTGTTCTAACGGAATCAAATTACTATGCACTCTATGTAACTCTTCTATAAACTCTTCATGAGTTTTTAATTTACTATTACTAATTCCTTCTTTTGTACATAATGGACAAATATATTTTCCATATAAAAGAGTTTCACTATAGACTTCAAAGTCAATATTATGTTTATTACAATGACATTTAATATGACTTTTTGCATTTTTATACTCATCTAATAAAACTATATTAGAATTAATGGAAGTAACTCGTTGTTCTATTTCTTCCATAGATAATTTTTGAGATTTATGTAATTTTATCTATGCACATTTAGGACAACTTGATCCTTTAAGTAAAGTATCAGGAGTTGTTTCCCATTCATATCCACATATTTTACATTTACACTAAATAGGATCTTTTGCTTTTGAGTATTTAGATAAAATATCTATGTCTGAATTTAATTCAGATAATTCTTTTAAAAAATCTTCATGACTTTTTCTACGATTTATACCTTTTTTAATTAAAGAACATTTAGGGCAACCTGATTTAATAAGACTTGCTGCCTACTTTAAAGACCATTCATGTCCACATATTTTACATCTAGCACTAATTGGTTCTCTCATTTTAGTATAATCTGTAATTAATTCTATATTAGGATACTTTTCCTAAATCATTTTTTCAAACTATTCTTTTGTATATGCCATATAATATATTTTTATAATTCTATACAAATATAGTTAGATCGTATATAGCATCCAAATCAAACGAATAAAAAAGTGAAATTAGAAAAGATTTTATTATCAGAATTGTTATAAATAGGTACTATCATTGTTCAAAGTTTTAGGTTGAAATTTATCGTTATCTATTACTAAATACTGATTTACTCCCAAAGAATCACACAGCCAGAGATTCTCTTCAATATCAATAATATCTTTTATATTAGTTATCTTATATACTGGAGTATGTCCTACTACTTGATTCCAATGCTTTACATAGCATTCAGCTAAAGATGTAGGTCTAATCCAAATAGGAGGTTGAGTAATAGAATCTCCAGTATTATCGTGAAATGAATTAGGAGTAAAACCAAATAATTCACACGGAGGTAAATCATTAATCTCGTAGATATTATTAAGTTTAGCTATTTCTTTTAACCAAACTTCAGATACTCCAGCATGAGAAAATATAGTTTTCAAATCTTCATCAATATATACCCATTGAGTAAGTTTAAGAAACCTATCTCTAAATTCAGGAGAACTCATATACTCTGCTACCTTAGGATCAAAACCAGAACATTGTGCCCAATAATACCCGAGCATCTGTACGTCGTGATTGCCTCTAAGCAAAATAACAGAATCGTTGTTATCTTCTTTATAAGATAATATATCTTCTAGATTAGCTATCTGCTGTTCTGAGCTAATATCATCATGTGTAGTTACATAATCTCCTAAGAAGATAGTAAGATCTGGACTTTCCTTATTTATAATATTCAACCACTGAGTTTTTCCGTGGATATCTCCTAGTATTAACAACTTATTCTTCATCAGGATTACTTGTTATTCCGAATTGTTCACTAATTTGTTTTAAAGTATCACATAAGTGATGAACAGTATTAACTAGAGCTTCTTTTTCAAGAGTGTTTAACCACTTATCTCTAGTTTCATATTTACAATCTTCAATACATGTTGGAGATCTCTTTTCTTCTCCATCTAAGGTATCAAATATATAGATACCTGATAAACTACATCTTTTCATTTAAATATTTAATTAAGTTAGTAACTACATCCTCTGCTTCAGAATAAAATGCTTTTATAGGTTTATTATTTTCTTCTATTAAAGCAAACGGATCTTTTCTAGCAGCCCAATGAGACTTTAAAGATCTAGATTCTTTTATCCCTTTAGAAGTAGTAGGGTCTATAAAATAAAAGTTTAGGGAATCTTTTGTAGATTCCCTAATCTTCATTTCGTCATTTTTATTGCATATTACATATATTTTCATAAGTAATATAAACAAGCTCCACCAAGTGCTCCAATAAACATATCTAAGAAAACAAGATAAATTGCTGTTATTTTATAATTTTCTAAGTCTTCTATAACTATTGGACTCTTTTGTGAACTTATTAAATAAACAATTAATAGTTTAAATAAACTTATCGTAATAAGTATAAATCCTATTAGTTTCATAGTCGTATCTCAATTAAACTATACATTGGATTTCCTTTTTCATTAGATATTTCTACAGAATAAAGTTTATCCTTTAGTTTAATATAATTAAAATTCTTTAACTCTATTTCTTCTTTTAATTCATCTCCTTCCCACGCTGTTAATATATTATTCTCATAATTCTTAATCATAGAAGCAGATAAATTAATATCAAATAAATTTACAGTGCCTTTAAATAAGACACATGTAATATCTTTATTTCCTCTGATCATACCACTTAATTCATGTATGTATAAATTCTTTTCATCATAATCTAGAATTAAAGTAGTTTGTTCAGGAATAATAGATTGAGAAATCATTCTTTTTCGTAAACTACAGTTATAAAGCCTCCAGAAGTTCTATCCATAAATAATGGACGATAACCTTCATTAGACATTTGATTTAATCCAGAGGCAAGATCTACCGAAGTAGAATAGTCGGCTACAATATATTTTCCTTCCATAATTAATCGCATTTACTATATCCGCAAGAAGGACAGGTTGTACATCCTCCTACGTGTGTTAAAGTTTTCTCATGACATTGAGGACATTCCTCATAAGTAGGTTCTACTATAACTTTTGGCTCAATATCAGGAGTATGTTTTAAATCTTTATTTATAATTAAATTCTGAAATTCATCATACATCTCTTTTAAAGCCTTACCTACCGCAACAGGACAACTAGATCCTTTAGAAGTATCCTTTTTGGTTGCAGTTCTTACGGCATAAGATGGACAAGTCCCACATGATTTTAGTTGATCAAGTATATCATCAATTTTTATTCCTCCTCTAGCAGATAGTGAAATAAATCGAGATAATCCTATCATAAAGATTTGACAGCCTCCTGTAGACCCTTTAGACAAGTAACATTCACGTAATTCACCATTATTAGGATCAAAATATGCTGTACAATGAAGTGATCCACAGCCTGTTACGAGAATACGTTTTAATCCTATCCAATTATTACCTGCAGGAATTACTTCACCTCTTTTTAGTTCGTGTGTGGATTCTTTTTTAACTTCTTCTTTAGGTGTCTCAACTGTAAGGATACCTTCTCTATAACATCCAGATCTATATACTGTAACTCCTTTACATCCTGCTTTCCATGCTGCCACGTATATATCATAAACATCGTTTATAGTAGCTTCATTAGGGAGATTAACGGTAGAACTTAGTGACGCATCAACATATTTTTGTATAGTACTCTGAACTTTAATTCTATCTAATGGACGAATATCTTCAGATGTTATAAAATAGTTTGGCAATGTTTTATTTTTAGTAGCTTCAATATAATCCTCTACTATTTTTGCATTAACATCATAATATGTATCTTCTCCATTTAAGGATTGCGTCTTTCTTGTATATTTTAACGCAAAGTTCGGTTCTAAACCTGTAGAAACCTGAAACATGGTGGCAGTACTTCCAGTTGGAGGACAAGTAAGTATCTGGCTATGTGCCAATCCATATTGTCTTATTTCATTTAAGATTCCAGGACTTAAATTTAAGCTTTTAATAAAATTAGATTCTACAACTAATTCTGGTTTACATTTAGGATACATTCCTTGCTCAGATTTAGCAATATTAAGAGATTCTTTCACAGCTTCTACTGCAATAGTCTTATAAATAATGTTAATAACATCAATTGCTTTGGACGAACCGTATTTAATACCCATTTTTATAAGTAGATCTGCTAGTCCAAAAGTTCCTAAACCAATTTGTCTCCAATTATTAACAGATTCCCTTTGCTCTTGAAGAGGATGTAAATTCATTCCTTCTAGAAGAACTTTATTTAGTCCTTTAACAGCAGTATGCACTGCTAATTCTAATTTGGTTATATTAACAGTAGAATCTGCAGTAAATGGATTATCTACAAACTCACTTAAGTTAATACTTCCAAGTAAACAGCTACCTCCAGCAGGTAAACTCTCTTCCGCACACGGATTTAGTCCAGAATATTTAAATTCAGGATTGTTATTAAGCATATTATAGCTCTCTATAGTATCCCAATATACTAATCCCGGTTCTGCCCATTCCCAATTTCTTTTTGCAAGAAGCATAAGAAGATCTCTAGCTTTAAAAGTTCTAGTAATCTTACCAGTTTCAGGACTATTAAATTCTGTTATCCAGTCCTCATTATTTTCCACAGCATTCATAAAATCATCACTAACTCTAATGCTAATATTTGCTTTCTCACATACTCCTTGCTTAGTTTTTAAGTTAATAAATTCTTCTATATCTGGATGAGAACAGTCTAAGGTTAGAAGAAGAGCACCTCTACGTCCACTTTGGCCAATTAGTCCTGTTACATAGCTATAAAAGTCCATAAAACTTACAGCACCGGAAGTGCTCTTAGCAGCATTATGAACAATAGCATTCTTTGGTCTTAAATTACTAATATCTACACCACATCCTCCACCATAGCTATAAGTTCTAGCTAATTTTGAAGCTGTTTCAAATATAGATTCTATACTATCCTCAGGCGGAGTAATAACATAACAGTTACTATATGTAACTTTTCTATCAGTAACTCCTCTACTAGCTAGAATTCTTCCACCAAATAAGAACTTTTTCTCTAAGATTAATTGTCTTATGTCTTCATCTCCTCCACTTACTCTGTTAAGCCACTCATCGAACGACTCATTTTTTACTCGATATTTTTTATTCCATATATCGAGAGATAATTGATTGTTATTTAACCACTCTTTTTCGGACATTAATAATCAAAATTACTATAATAAGACGATACTGCATCTTCTGCAATAGATTTTGCTTCATCTAGGTATATAGACAAAAACTGGAGACATCTTTAAAATTATTGATGTCTCCAGTAAATTGTATTTTTAACCAAGATTCACAAAAAGATATTGCTCTCTTTTGTTTATCTGTTGTCATGATATATTTTTTGTTAATATCTATTATGTCCAAGAATTGATCTGCAAAGATGGACTATAGAATTACAAATATAGTAATTAATTTTTAATTATCAAAATCCAAGAATTTGCTTAACAATATAGGTCTTCTCAAAAGTATTCATTATATCTCTTTTAAGACCATCAGTAATCACCTGAGTAAATGCTCCATAAACATTATATAAATCAGTAGTAGGATTTTTTACAAAATACCTAGATTCATCATCTACAAATAATAGTTTATAAGCATCAATCGGAGTACTTGTAGATAATTTAACTTTACCAAACCCTTGATCAAATGAAACATTCATACAACATTTAATCCAATTCCCTAATTGTTCACTAGTATTTGAATATTCACAATTAAACGGAGTATTTTTCATTTTTCTAATAAATTCTACAGTACTTTCTATATTATCAATAATGGTATCAAGGGCTTTATATTTTAAAGGAGTTTCAGGTTCTACTTCTTGACAAAATAATTGATCAGGACTAAATACACAAAGATTCGTACATACTCTATCTAGTGCTCCATTATAAAATTTAACTACAGGTTTACGCACATCTAGCCCCAACACAAATCCAATTACCTGAGAATGGTCAATTATAAGTTCATCTGGAAGTACAGCTTGGATTACTATTCTATTGTAAGTAATGTCTTCTACATCAGCATCTTTAGTTATTTGATCAGGCATCTTTACTTGAACTCTAAAATCATCAGTAATTTTAGACATTCTTTCTAGAAACGGAGTAACATAAGCTTCAGTACTTAAATACTCTTTTCCTTTTATAATAGTTTCTTTTCCTTTTAAAAGTTGATCAATGGTTATATTCATTAATTATTTTATTTATATCGTTCTCAGATTCCGCATAGTTTACTTCCTTTATTTGAATACCTATATAATTATCATAAGTATCATATAAACACATAGCTTGTTTAATATCTTCAAGTGTGTATTCAGGAAATAAAGCTACCATTCCGTCTTCTATTGTAGGATATAAACCTTCTTTATCCTCTACTTCGTCAAGTTTAGAATACATTTCATCCCACTTATCAGACGAAATTTTGAAATCTTTTCTTGCATTTTCTAATTTTATCTTAGCTTTTTCTGCTAATTCTTTAGATTTACACGCAACAATCGGAAGTTCATAAGCATCTTCCCATTCCCCTCCACATTCTGTTACTATATAAATTTTCATATTCTAAATATTTTCAAAAGTACCTTTTACTAAATTATTATTTATAAATAGATCATAGGATACTCCATAAGAATTCCTACTAAAGTTATAATTAGCATAATCAGAAGCTCCAAAGAGACTTAATACATTCCTATAATCCAATAAATAACATGAATTAAAATTGTCAGAATGTAAATCTCCTTTTACAATATGAACTTTCTTACCTAAAAGATTGTTTTGAGACAACCATTCATACAAAAGAACTTTGGTTTTATCGTCTAAGTTATTAGGAAAGCCTTTCTTCATGAATTTTTGATCTTTTCCATGCATCACAATAAAGGTTTCTCCATTTTGCTCAAATTTACCATAAAATTCTTCAAAGAGAGTAGTTTTAACTCTAGGGAATATAGCATTTATAGTAGCCATAAGTGCTTTATTTGCTACATATTCCAAATTACCCCCGTGATTTCCCTCTGGAACAGAATATACATTTAATTGATTACATAATGGATATTCTGAATATATAATAGAATGAATAAACCATATTACAGTTTCTAAGAAAATATTGACTTGTGCTTTTGGATCCATATTCTCAGGCATATCATGATCTAATCTAGCAGTTTTCCCAAATACACCAGCACAATCAATATTATCTCCACATAATACTAAATTAATTGTATCAAATTGCCCAAGTTCTTGAAGTTTTTTGTAAACTTCAGTAAGTCGGCGTCTCACTTCATCTCTGCCATAACCTATATTTTCTTTGTATACCGCACCAGTCCAAACGGATGCTCCAATATGCATATCAGCTAAATATAAATTAATATTTTTCACTGACTTTATATTAGCTGGAGGAGTATCTATAGGCTTAAAGTCAGTTGAAAATTCAACTTTAAAATTACTAAATGTTTCAAGTTGCTTTTTAAGTTCAATATTTTCATTTGCATACTTACGAAGAAGTTTTTCGTTATTCTTTATTTGATCTTCTTCCGCTTTCCTTAAAAAGCTATTTTCTTTTTCACGTAGTTGAATTTCACGTAATTCTTCCTCTGAAAGTTCTTCGAGCATATGAGGGGGAAATGGTCCAGAAGCTTTAGTAATATTAAATGCACGAAGAATTCGTTTAAGATCAATTAAGGATAAGTCAACAAAATGTCTAGATACTACTCTCTGAGTAAGAGAATCTCCATAATATGAATATAGCCTATAAATAGAAGCCATCTCTTCTCTAGACAATTTACCAGTTAAAGGTACTTTATTCTTTCTATATATTTGATAAGAATAATATTGAATTTTATCATTATTATCTCTAATATAAGAAATCTCAGCTCTATCATCAGTATCGACCTCTTCCATCCAAGTTGCATCTGTATAATTTTCATTAATTACAGAATAATATAATTCTAAGAGATTGCGTACTGCTGTATTTTCTATTTCATTCTGTTTTTTAATATTACTTATAGTACTGTATAGAGTACTTGGGTTAATTCCATTATCAGTACAGTACTTATTAAAAGACAACCCACTCTCTTTTACTTTAATTAACAGATCCGTATATTTCTTTATTGTTGACCACTTCATTTATTTTTAATTGTTTTATTCAATTTTAAATTAAGCTATTAAGCTTTTAAAAGTTATATCTTATTTATAAGGTTCTTTATATTGATAAGTATTGCAGAACCAATTCCAATCTTCTTCTAAATCGTAATAATTATCCTTATAGCAGAGTAATTTAAAGTCTCCCCAATTAAACCTACTATCTTTTACAATATTCAATTTAAGACTAGGATCGAACATGTTAAATTCATTTGCTGGAAGAGATTTAAATATTAAATATTTAAGAAATTCTTGCATTAAAGTATAATCTAAGCAACAGTTATGTCTTAAATATTGATACACTGTAATGTCTTCTTCTGTAGGCTTCAAAACTGTTACAAGTTTTTCACCATCTATTGGGCTGTAATTATAAGCCTCAATTGCGACTAAAATTTTAAAAGTATTTTCCATATAAACAAAAAAAAAACATTGACTATTTCTAGCCAATGTTTTCAGAATGTTTAATTTTAAAATAATATCAAGGTCTTTCAAACCCGAAAACGACATAGCTCCCAACTTTAGCACTCTTAGAAGGAGCATAACTTACTTTAAATGCTACAGGTTCGCCTTCAATAACTTGCTTAGTATAAGTACAAACCAAATCACCCTTAAAACCGTGATCCGTATACAATTCCTTAGCAAGTTCCTTAGCCTTAGCTTTGGTTTCATTGGTTTCGGCTACTACTGCACCAGTGGCAGTATCAACAAGCTGATAAATAGTCTTATACTTACGTGCGCCTTGTTCATTCTTTACATCAGTAATCTTATAAGGACGTTCACGAGTATCAGCTACAGCAGCTTCCTGAGTAATTACGAAACCTACACCAGCAACATTCTTAGACTTCTTAGCCAGATAATCAAGCATAAATTCTTTCTTATCTTCATCAGTTACTCCATGAAGTTGCTTTTTCATCCAAGTCTTATAGGCTTGTGTAGCATCTCCCATAATATCAAACGGAGCTTTAGCAAGTGCTTCTTCTTTAGTTGCTCCCAATACTTCCATTCTTTTAAAATTCATTACTTGTGTCATAATTCAAAAAAATTTTTAAAACATTAATTCATATCCTACATCTACCATCTTCTATAAAACATCTGAATTATCTTATTAAGTAATGCAAATATATATACAATTTGAATTACCCCAAATAGAGACATACAAAATATTTTTAATTTACTGACTCTTAGAATGGTGTCCAGCTAAAAAATATTTCTTTTATCTTCTTTGGAATATCTTTCTCTTCTATTCCAAAAGTGGGAAAATCTTTTCTAGTATTAGAAAAGTCTTCACACATAATGGATAACCCAGTAACTAAATCTGCAGGAATATTATCTCCTGATAACTGTTTTATAATTTGATAAAAAGTTACATCAGGTTTCTTTTCCTGCAGTTTAGTTACAACATAACAAATTAAAGAAATTAAAGCAAACTTCGTATTTATACTATCAGCATATCCTTGCATAGAAAAATACTGATTATATATCTGCTTTAATTTATTTGAATCTATATCCATCGATGTAAAATTTAGCAACTAATCTTAATAATGACAAAAATTCACCCCATCCTCTACTGAAATCACTTTTAGTTAATCTGTATACTTTAGTATAGTAATTGGGAATTGTAGATACTACTAAACAGTTAGATTTAATAGATCCATTTTCCATATTATAAAACTTCTTGGCTACTAAAGATAATAACCAAGAATATATAGACAATTCCCTATAATAAGAATAAGTATTAAAGTTATTTTCAAATTCTAGTAGAATTTTTCCTATAGTTTTAATATCATTTACAATAATTGTATTTGATTCAAAATCTATAGTATAATTATCAAGTTTAGCTTTTAATTTAAATATAAATGGAGTATGATTAGGAGCATGTACTTCTACATCTAATAAAATTGCTTGTTCATTTTCAGATATAGGATCAATAATTAACCCTGTTGGATGAAGTAACTCTTGTATATACTGATTATTTTGTAAAGCTGTAACACAATTAAGTACTTTGTCTACACTTTTTTTATCTAAATATATAGTAGTTATATCAGAATCAGGAAGAGTTTTCTCATACTCTCTTCTCTGAATCCAATATGGAGTACAAGCATCAATTACTGCTTGTATTTTAGCTTCATTCATTTTATCCTTATAATAGCCAATCTTATTTGATGCAGAAATTATAGTATTGTCATTTACTTTATTATCTAAGTATGCATTATATAATTCGTCAGCCATAGCACCCATCTTAGCAGAGGGTTTAAAAACAAACATTGAAAGATTAAATAATTCTGGCTGTAAAACTAATTCATGCACGCATGATCCTAAAGTTAGACTCTCACTATATTTATTATGTTTACTCAAACCTTCGAAGAATGCTTCAGGTCCGTCTGATTTTAATAATGATAATCTAGAATTACTTATATATTCATTATAAGTATTACTAAAATACTCTTTATCCGGAATTTTCTGTATTCTAAGAGTATCTAAAAGCGGTATTATTTTAATATCAGGCAGCATTTACAAGATCTTTAAAATGAGGAAACATAGTCTTCATAAATAAATGATATGTTTCTATAATATGATCTTGCCTTAGATTAAATATTCTTCCAATTGGTCCCCAGTCTCTATTATGTTCTCTATCTATAAGTAAACAAGGAATTCCTTTTAGATTAAGATCTATAAAATTAGATACACTGTCATCAATATGAACATCAGCACCAGAACGCTTTAATTGTGCATATTTACTTAATCCATATCCGTGTACCTGATAGATAGGAGCATTAGGTAATTTATTAATCTGCAATTGATATTTAATAACAGATTTACTTATTATCCTAGCTGTACAATAACAATGAGGAATGAAATCAGGAGCATCCATTAAGGGTTGAGATAACCAAAAGTCTTTATCCTTAGTTAATACTCTTCGTACATTTCTCGTTATTTCTGCATCCGTTTTAGGCGGACCAAAAATACTTACATAATAATCTGACCACTCGAAGATTGTGTCATCCAGGTCGAAACTAGCTTTTAGACTCATAATTCTTCTATATCTTTTATTGTTCCTACAATTGTATCACTGTCTGCGAATAAATCAGTTAGAAATTCTTCCCAATCAGTACTACTTGCATAATCGGAATACCTTTCCATAAACTTATCTTGACAGTCTTCTATAGATGTCGCATAGATAACTTCAATCCATATATCATTGTTATCTATATTACATACAGGAATAATATATTTATTCATTTTTAGTAATTAGTTTATAAAAATAGTTTTTAGGAATAATTACATATTCCTCGTTTTGAGTATTAGCAACTTTCCAAAAAATAGCGAGTGGTTTGTCTTTTAAACCTACTTCTTTATTAAGTTTAGATATACTAGGAGTATTAGCAGTATGTTTAGCTTGAATATAACAATCCATACAGTTCTCTGAATCAAATATATCTACTTTATTGTTATCTAGGTTCTTACTTTCGCTTCTAGAAGTCTTTAAACCTGTAAATCCTAGATCTGTTAATTCTTTAATGATAGTTAATTCGAAATTACTACCTTTATGTTTACTACGTTTAGCAGAAAAGTGTCTAAATGTATGATCATCAATCCATTTACAATGAATTTTATCTTTTTTATTAGCACTTCCTTGTCTAAACTTATTACATCTAAGCTTAATAGAAGCTGCACTTAATCCAGTGACTTCACTTGCTTCTTCTATAGTAGAAAATTGCTTAACTTCTCCATTTTTAAAAGTAATTTCAACTGAAGTATTTAAATTCTATTTCATATTAAAATTTAATTACATTATAAATTCGTTAGGTTCTTTTTGTTCTAATTTAGAAACTCTTTCTGTTAATTTTTCAATTAATTTATCCTTTTCTTGATTAGATTTTTCTAAATATTCTAGTCTATCTTCGTGATCGTTTAAAGTCCATATGATAGCTTGTCCTAATTTAAATAAATTATAAATTTTTGTATTAGTTTTACAGCCAGTTTCTAAATCTCGTGATTCATTTGTAACAACAGTTAAATAATTTTTTCTTTCTAACTCTTTATTACATTTTCTGACTGTATGTTCTGAAGTCTTTATCTTTTTTGCTATTTCATAATTACTCATAGAAATTTTACCTAATCCTTCTATATCTTTATACATATATTGTTGAATTGCTACTAAATAGGATTTTGTTAATGGACTTAAATCTTTCCTCTTTAAGAATTCATCTGAAAATGGCTCGAAAGTTTTATAAGGATTAAAGAAATAATAAATTTTTCTACCTATCTTTTCTGTAGTAATATATTGTTCTTTTTCTAATCTTTTAATACTAGCTCTAATCGTTGGTACACTAATTCCAGATTCTTCTGCGATAGTCTGTAATGAAGGATAACATTTATTATCTTCATTATCCATAATTCATATATTTAAGTTAATATACAAATATATATAATTTTCTGTAACTCCAAATAATTTACTGAAAAATTTTATTATGTAAAATCAGTCGCAAAGTGCGACTAAAATTTTTGTATCTGCGACCGAATTTTCATAAAGTGCGACCAGATTTTCAACTAACTATACTTAATATATACTTAATCGTAACTATACTTAAACGCAGCGCGAAAATATTTTTTTTAGAGATTAATATTATTTTAACTTTATAGAACCTTTAAACAAATCTATTTTACATTGAATCATTTGTAACGTTCTTTTTCTACCATACGTTTTATAATAATCACTAATATCTTTACATCGATCTGTTCTAGGAAGTAAAGTAACTATCAATTCAGGATATTCTTTCTTAATTTTTTTAGAGAACTTAATTCCAGTTTCATCCAAATCATATAAAACTACAATATGTTTAAATCGTTTCTTTAAATCATCTAAAACTGAAGTAGAAATAAATTGAGTTTCTGAATTAGGACTACAACTTGCTATTCCAAGAGAATATAAACACATAGAATCTTTCATACTTTTAGTGATTACTAGTAATTCTCCTGTTTTAGGAAGCTGTTCATACCCTTGGATCTTTTTAGAAGGCCAATTTGTCAACCATTTATATTCGGAACGTTTAGGAAAATAACATCTCCATAATTCTACACTTTCGCCATTCTGTTTAATTTTCCCACCATAATATCCGAATATCGGACAATGTTGTTGAGATTTAGCGACTAATTGTCCATTTAAAAATACATGTTTACACGAATAAACATTAAACTTCTTAAGTATTTCTGGAGCAATTCCGTAATTACTCCACCATTTTAATTCTAAATCTGTAAAATCTTGAATCTCTACTTGAATCTTGGAAAGCTCTTTCTCCTGAAATTTTATAGGAGATTTATTAATTTTACCTTTATTCTTATAAATTGTATTATCCTTTACAATTCCAAAATCATTAGCAATAATTTTTAATGCTGTATAATAGTCACAATTGAAGAGTTCCTGTACTACATTGAATACATTTAAATGTTGTCCTGTTGCAAAGTCTTTAAATATTAAGTAACCAGACTTATTTCTATAAAATGAACATGTGGGCTTATGATCCTTTCTTAATGAAGATCTGAAGAGTCCTTTTTTAACAGGTACATGTAGATAGAACTCCATTATTTGTTCCTCTGAATATTTAGATAAAATTAATTCTTTAGTAACCTCAGTTTTAAATGAAAAGTCCATATACCTATACAATCTTAACAAAGAATATAAATTTATTAAACTTTCATTTAAAAACAAAATGGAGTTGCTATTTCTAGCAACCCCAATATATAATTAAAGCTTACCGAGATCGTCCCAGCTATCAAAATCAATCTTATCTTCCGAAGGTTGATTCATTTCTTCAAAAGTATTGTTTAACGAATCCATATCAGTAGGCTTAGCACTTTCAGCAGCCTTCTTTCTAGATTCTTCATATGCTGTAAAGAACAAATTATCACCAATGAAATTATCACTAGTAAACAATTCGCCATTCTTATTTACAGCTACAAACTTAGGAAGAGCAGCTACGACACTCCCATTCTGTGTTCTTCCGACTAATTTAAGGTGAGTTTCTTTACCTTTTACTGGATCAGTGATTGCAATAAAAGCTTTTACAACGTCATCAAATGACTTAAATTTAGTGCTAGCTTCTTGCATCTTTTCAAATCCTTTAGGATTAAGTACTCTAGCAACTTGGGCAATAAAAGTCATTGTTCTTTCAAAAGAAGAAGCTCCTTCATATTCATGTCCGTCTTTGCTAGTATATGTAGGTCTCTTATCATCTCCTTCTTTCGGATAAAATATAGATTCCTCATAATAACCATCTTCTCCTTCAAATCTAACTTTCAAAATATCATATGTTGCATTAGCATCTTTTTTACCTTGAACAGTTTCTTTTTTAGCTCCTGCGAATTTTACATTATAAATACCCCACGGAGAAAGACGTCTTTGAATACTAGAAGTTGCCTGAGTCGTTGCTAAAGTTCCAAAATTAAATGCCATATAGATTATAATTTAAAAAATGTTGAATCAATTTCAGTAATATTACTATTATCTACCAAGTCTTCAAAATTCATCTCTTCTACTTTAATGTTTTCATCTCCGTTTAATTCTTGCTTAGGTGTATCTGAAATTAATACAAACAATCCTTCTCTATTAGGATGAGGTTCAATCTTAAAAGTAGTACCATAACTGGCTAACTCATCGTGATTATTACCTCTACAGCCTACTGTATTTGATTTAGTAAGCCTATTTCCTCCACTAACATGAAAAGCAAGATTCGTACCTATAACTGGAGTTACAGTACCATCATTTTCTTCATACTTTATAAGTATTTTAGAATCACTTTTCAATCCCATGAGTTGAATTGCGGCATTATTTAATCTATACTTATTTTCTTCCAAATATAATTTAGGTTCAGGTTCTTCATCCTGAACTAACATGTTTTTATTAGTTTTAGGAGTATCTACACTTCTTTTAATAAGTGTAGTACTTAATATTTCCCCAGTATCAGTATTTACTTTCATCTCATAAGTGAGACTAATAGTAAATACATCAGTTTGTATATTACTCATCAGATTTCTCAAATGCATTAATAGTTTCTACTATCATCTTCATATTAGGCTCTACATATTTTTCAGGAAAACATCCTGCTACACTTCTACAGGTATCATTTCCATCAGTACGAGTTTTGATTCTATAATGTACATTATCATCTCCATCAGGAATATAACGTTCAGCATATAGCAAATAACTAAATAATCCATCAAGATTAATGGCATTAGTTAGCATTTTACCAGTCGTGTAGAGTCTCCAACTAGGATCTATATCAGACCCACAGTTTTCAATGTGAGATATAAATATTACTGTAAGATCATCTCTAAGATTTAAAGCTCCTTCAATCAAATCATAATAATCCTTAGCTTGGATCGTGAATTTTTCATACCCTTTGACTAAAGCGTCACGAAAAGTAGCATTACTTAATAAATAGTTAGCATCATCAATAACCAATACTTTTATTTCAGGTCTAGTAGCTGATACAACTTTCATTATCTTTTGAATGTCCTGATAATTATTACTAACCATCCAGTTTCCTACTAATTTATTATTATCTATTTTGATTTTTTGATATTTTTTTCTAAATCCTGGAATTTGAAGTTGTTTATTTGTGCAACTAATAATAAAAGTGCTTGCTGGATCGAGATATTTTAAAGAGGTGCTCTTACCACTATTACTTAAACCACATAAACCTATAAGATTACTCATAAATCACAATATAAAGTTAAAATTTTCATGTTTAGGTTCATCTATTTCTATATTGTCTGAGTTTTTATCTAATATCCATCTAGGATTCTCAAATTTACTATAATCATATATTTCATCAGGACGAGGTAACTCTGCAAAATAATTTATCCATCCATAGAATGCAGTTCCTATTTCTACATCACAGTCTCCAAATCTATTTTTTAATACCATAACAGATCTAAAGGTACTTTCTAATGCAGAAACATCATATTTCTTATAAGTTTTTAATGAATCTCTAAATGGATTATAAATTGCTAGCATTATATTACAATCCTGAACCATATTCCCAGAGTCCTTACTATCATTAATAGTAAAGGCCGATTTATTTTGCTTAAATCTCTCAATATTACCTTGATCTCTGTTTGCTTGCTGAATAATTACAGGACTTATACCACATTTTTCCCTTAAAGTAACTAAATAACTAGATAATAGATCCATTTCTTGTTTTAGAGATCCCTGAGTAGGTCTAATTAATCCAATATGATCTATAATAACATTATAAACTAAATTAGGATTATTAGGAGTATAAATTAATCTAGTATCAGTTTCAGTAAATTCACCCATAGTTTCTAAACGTTGCTTTAAAATAGCATAAACAGTTTTAGCATTTATCTGTTTATCATATATTTCAAGCTTACTTTCAACTTTATCTAACCAGGGCAAACATTCTTGGATTATTTGATAAGTTTCATCATCTAATATATAGTTCTTCTCTCTCGATAATATTTTCTTAAAAGAAATTTCTTTACCATAAGTTTCAAATATATATATAGATAACAATTTAACAAATAATGAAATTTTATTCATTTCTAGACTAAAATATAAAACTTTAAAGTCATCATCGTCTAAATGATCCATTAAAGGACGAAAAACATAAGAATATAATGCAAATGAAGTTTTTCCACTTCCTGAATTACTGATTATCAGAGTATAAGTCTCTCTGGAAATTCCATCTATAATACTTTCTAGTTTTGGAAGACCCATAGAAAATCCATGATTTAAACCAAGTCTTCCTCTATCAACTTCAGCTAATAATTCGGAAGAAATCATAACATTCTAACAGTATTGAAGTTAATATTATTAGAATCTCCATTTCTTAAGGCTTCTAAATCTAACCAGGCATGATTTATTACAAAAGAACTGAGAGACTGATTAATTGTACTATTCTCTTTCCCCCATTTTACTAATTCTATTATATGATTATGTTTATCTGGATTCCATCCTATAGATTTTCCATATTTTATATAACAATCTTCTAAAGAATTAAAATGCTTAGATACTCCTCTTAATGTTACTATATTTCCATTTATAAATGTAGTTTGAGGATAATTCTCAAATAACTCTTTACCAAGTTCAAATGAACTTTTATAAAGAGTTTTTATAAATGCCTTATTAAACGGAACTTCATAAGGATTAAAAGGATCACCCGCATTTACTATCTTATAAGATTTTAAAATGATTCCTTTATCTTGAAGAGATAAAAGACATTCTCTAAGGTTAACTCCGCAATTATGTAAACTTTCTATATAAGATTTAAATATATCCTCATTTTCATCATCTTGTAATAACAGTAGAGTTCTTATAAACATAAGTTCGTTAGGAGTTAACCTATATTTACTTAAGAGGGCTACCTCTTCTTCTAGGTTTAAAGTTAAACTTTTCAATCAGTTTATAGTTTATAGTTAATAACTTATATCTATAAACTGTAAAATTTTAATCCTCTTTCGAGTGTTATCAATTACATACGATACTCTTGCATAAATTTACTAAATAATTCTGTAAATCTATTTTGTAATCTATTTAAATCATATAACTTCTTGACATCTTCTTTACATTCAGAAGAATAAATAAGATTAGTTATTTTATCAATAACTAACCATTCTAACATTTCTTTTTCAGTCATAATTTAATACCGAAAAGTATAATCTTTGATCTTTTTATGATAAGGTTGGGGATCTTTATAATTTAATACATCATTAAGTCCTTGTTCATCGATAGTAATATAATTACCATCCTGATGAGAATTAGAAAACCACTTAGTTTCAACAGTCTGATCTATAATTAGATTAAATATTTCTGCTTGTTTTCCTTCCTCAAAACGGATTACTCTTCCTCTAGACTGTACAGCTCTAATATTAGAAGAATCAATTCCTAACATAATTGCTACTGATAAACCTTGAATATCTGCACTAGTAATTAATTTCTTTAAAGAATTCAATACTCCAGTTTTAGCTTGATTAAATTCCTCTAAAGTAATTCTAGCTTTTTTCTTAGAGTCTTTACCAGTATATACATCTCCTATACCAATAGCTTCTGCCATTTTAATATTATTAGAAAATGTCAGTATTTTAGAATTAGGTCTAGCTTGAATTATCTTTCTAGTTAATTCTAATTTCTTAGGATGATTATTAATAAAAGATTTTCGTTTTTGTACAATTTTGGTAAAGTTAATAGCATTAACAGTAATCTGTTGAAAGATATTCTTTCGCTCTGTTTCAGATCCATGAGGACATAAAGTATCTCTTAGTTTAGCTCTGTTAATAAATCCGTTTTTACCAATACATAACATAGCTAAATTCCAATCAAAATTAAAGAACTCAAAGTATTTAATAAAATCCCTATTATATTCTTTATAAATATGAATATCAGGAACATCTATCAATACTTGATATTCTTTAAATTGAGAAATCCATCCATTTGATAAAGCTTCAAACTGAGTAATTTCGTCAATAACTGGACAATACTTATTCATTATAACATGTTTTCCATCTAACCTTTCAAAAGTAGCGGTTAAACCGAGTACATAATTATATTGAACGGTTTCAAATACTTTCTGGAAGGTATCACTATTATATTTGTGGCATTCCGAATACTTTTTATATTTTCATATAAAGTCTGACTATATCTTAATTTATAATATAATTATAATATAATTATAGTATGAGTATTAATTGTATTTATTTTTAAATTTAAAACAAATATATTATAAATTTTCGCCATTTCCAAATAAAACATAGATATGAATTTTATTTGTACTCCATTAAAAGGATAGTCGATGAGCTTTACTTTAATAGTATTATTAAAGTCTTAGTTGCTGATTGCCCAATTCTTATAATTTTCACTATCTCTATTTAAATAAATATAAAATTAATTAGATAGTATATAAGACTCTAAGGGGTTCCCAGCAGTTAGACGAATTTATACTCAACAAGGTTATTCATCGAGTACTAAAATCGTAGTTTTCCACTTTCTCTTAACTACAGTATTAATTACTTGAACATCCGTATTAAATTCCATTCCCCAAGTATCTAATTGCTGTCTCCACTGATCTCTTAGGTTATCAGTAGGTACAACAATTAGAGCTGTGAAATGTGGATAACGATCAAATACTGCTTTTAAACATTTAAGAGCCGCTCGGGTTTTACCAGTTCCCGTAGGCTGAACTAAAGTTCCTTTACATTTACTTTTTATCCACTTTTCTAAACATATCTTCTGTCTTTCGTCTCTTGTCATATAGTGTAATCAAAAAATCAAATGATTTTTTAATTTGAATTGTCTTCTTTATTTAGTTGGATGCCCCTAGCTTCACAAACCTTTTCTATTTGCTTAATTCTTTCTTCCCACTGTTCTATATGAAACATAACTTCATTTTCTAACCTAAATAGTACTTTATTTCTAAGTACTGTTAATTGATCAGTAGTTAATTCCGAATACTTCTTACTTTTAAGGCTAATAGTAGTTCCGGAATCTGCATATCTTTTAGATTTAAGATTAATCATAGCTCTAAGCTCACTGAAATTAAGTCCAGAAGGCTTTACAATTAATCTAACACTAGGCTTTAATCCCAGTCTTTCTTTAACTACTTCCATTTTACTTCTAGGATTTCCATCTTTATCCTTCTCATCAAGGTCTTTCATTTCAGAAGGGGTAAGATAAATTCCCATATTAAGAATAAAACTGAAAGTAATATGTTTGGTATCAAGTTGTCCTAATAAATCCAATCCCCCATTTAATACATCATCAATAGACAATCGATCAAATTCTCTAGGAAGTCCTCCAGTACAAGCAGAAATAGAAATATTCTTAAGTTCACTTGAAGGAAAATCTTCTTTGTGAGCATTCATATACATTCTAATGTCTTGAATATACAAATGTCTCGGATAAGGTTGTTTATCTGCACAAATAGAACCAGATTCAAGTTTTCTTAGAAACAGTTCTATATTACATTTCTTTCGTTGATCTTCTATAATTTTAAGAAGAACATACCTACCTGGATTAGTTTTATCATTACTGTACAACATAGACATGCAATGATCATAAAATTGCTGAAGTTGTTCAGGGGAGGCATCCATAAGTTTTATTTCTTCCTGAGTTCCATCAGACTTTTTAGCCAATTTCCATACAAATGAGTTAACATCATTATTCTTTTCTTCAATAGCTTTGATAAGTTTATCCCTTAAAATTGTCATATTTATTCTTCATATTTACTTATTTTAATAATTAATCTACATTATAAACTCATGAGATTCTTTTTTAGGTTTACTAACGAACTTAATGAACTGAACCATATTATAATTATACGGAATCATTTTACTTCCATCAAACCATTTATCAACTCCCGCTTGTATTTCTATACAATTTAAATATCCAATTTCATCAAGCTCTACTAATCTATGATCCCAATTATAAAATTGAGTACACATGATATATTTAGTAATCTTACGAATCTCTTCATCTAAAATCTCAAAAACATAAGTAGTGTATCCCATACTATCAGTTTCCCTCGCAACTAATTTAGCTAATGTAACCATTATTTTTTCTTCTTTCGTTTAGATAGAAAATAGGTACATCCATAAGCTGCAAAATTAGAGCGAAGTTTATCCATACCTAAAACACAGGGATATCTACTACATTTTTTACAAATTCTTTTTGGAAATTTTAACACAATTCCATTTTCATCCTTTACAGTCTTATCAGACTTTATCGTAATAGTAGCCATACAACTAAACCAAAAGTAACCGTTACTCCTCCTATCTGCCATCCTAATAAAGACTTTTTCTTTTTAGATAATTCCTTATTAAGACTTATAATTTCATTCTGATACGCTGTAGTTAAGTTCTGATAATTCTTTATTTGATTGCTTCTAATTGAATCTAATTGAGATAACGATAAATTCTCTTTTTCATAATTAGATAATTGCTCATAGAGTAAATCATTCTCTAAAAGTAGCTTATTATGCTCTATGAAAATTAGATTAGTCTCTTTCAACTGTTGAGCTGTTATAACTACTACTGAGTCTGTAATTTTCAAGGTATCTTGTGAAAAAGTAATAGTCGTCCAAAATAGAATTATTGATAATAATATTACTATCTTTTTCATATTTAATTTGAACTTCTTTTAATTCACTGTATACAGTATCAATTTCTAATCTAATAGAATCTTTTTTATTGTGTAAATCCGTAATAATAGATTCCAAGGAATCTATCTTTGATAAGTATTCCTCGGAATCTATAGTTACATTATTTTTTAAGAGAATTGAACCTAAAATTAGATTTAATATTATAGAAAGGATAAAAGCAATATTAATTACCTTTCGCATTTCCTATCTTCTGATTATTAAACCACGTTAAATAAGATTTTAATTTATCTATTACCTTAGCATCTTTCTTAGAATTCTCTATAATTTCTTTTTCAGATTTAGACATATTATTATAAAGATTATCCATTTCAGAATTTCTAAGATACCGTTTCTTAGCATCTAAATATCCTTCAATGTAATTTTCAGGATTATTTATAAGATACTCTGCTTCTTGTTCCAAGAAAGCATTTATCATTTTACTATTGATATACCCTTTTTTACTTGCATATAATGCAGGTTCAGATTTTTTAGCTCGAGTATAGGCTTTGTTATACCCCTTATCAAAATCAAATTCATCATTAGGATTACAAATAGATATACCAATTTTTAATGCTTTTGGAATGTAAGTTACATAATTATCATAAGTAATACGTTCTTCATTACATACACTTACTCCTACAATAACAAATTTATGAACTCTACCTGCATAATCAGTGAACTCACTTTGAAGAACTTCTATTCTTTCTTTTTGATTTTTTGACATATTCTGATAAATTATTTTCAGTTATAAATTGAATGGGTGCTCCGATTAATGTAATTGATTTATCAATAACTCTATTATTTTCTTTATATCTAATTACATTATCTTTAATTAGTTTATCGGAAGTGAAAAATTTACTTTCTATTAATGAATATTGATTCTTTTGACAATCATATACACATATTTCATATAGAAAAGTATTAAATTCTTCTAATTTTGTACTATTATAATTATATACTTTACTTTCCAAACCAGTATGGTCTTTCATTTACTGAATACGTTTTTCCATTAAATGAATACTTAAGTACAAGAGATTCTTCCAAACCAGTTTTCCTATTAATAGTATTATATTTTGAAAGTAATTCTCCTATTTCATATTGCCAACATTCCATAGAATAAGTAGTTTTAGAAAACTGTTTATTCTTTTTTAATTGAATTATCAATTTGTCTCTAACAGGAATAGGTTTAACTGGAAGAGTATGAAAATGTGAATCTCCTTTATAACTATGTCTTAGAGTTCTTAATAGATTTCTCTCGTGATCAGTTTTAGTCCAAACACTTTCATCTCTAGGAGTAAGATAAGGAGGTTGAATCCCTAAATTTATCATTTGAACATCGTCATGTACATTTACCCAAAGATCTTGTTCACTTTGGGGTGCCTTAACAGGACTTTTATTATTTTTCTTTTTCATGCATGAATATTACCACAATTTGAACACTTATAAATACTATACTCTTTATTAAATAGAGTGTGTTTAACTGTTTGCCCACATCTAGGACATTTAAGTTTTTTAGTTATCGGATAAACTATTTTTATTTTCATATGCTTTATTTAAAATGGATATAGCTTTTTGAACATCTTGTTCGTTTATACCTTTATAAGTATCTGTTTGAACAAAATTATCCTTCTGCCATAATAACATATCAGAATCATCGTCTAATATAACATAGTTATCAACAGTATGATTCTCTATCCAATCCATTATTTCGACACCTCTAGGAACTGTTAGATTAGTGCCATTTAGCGTTAAACGTTTAGTAATATCTATTATATAATCATATAATATAAATTCTTCTCGGTTAAATTGTTTCATTGTTTCTTCAAATGAATATTTTCTCCAAGAGGATGATATTACTATTTTAGCTCTAGTCTCATCACATATTTTCTTAACTAATTTACACTTTTCTCTATCAATTTTCCATCTAGACTTTAATGTAGTTATTACTCCGTCAAAATCAAGGAAGACTATATTACCTATTTCCACCATCCTTGCATACTATAGAATCTTAATTTATTATATAAGAACCATGCTTTTTGTATCCTAAGATCATCTAACAAAATAGGATTATTTTTTATTACATTTGATGATACAGATTTCATAAACCTATAACTATTTCTAGGATTTATATAAATGTCTACAAAAGACTCCCCATTATTATAATGATATGCCGAATCCTCTTCTAAAACTATATTAAGTAATTGAACAGCTAGTCTTATTTGAGTGTATACTTTATAATCATCCTCTGAAATATTAGAAACTTTAAAATAATCCCTCATTTGTATAAGGCTTTGTCTTTCTATTTCTAACAGAAATCCAAAATCAAATGGTTCAAATCTTAAAACAGAATTAATTACTGTATCATTTCTTTTTTTAAATAATTTTAATAAATTCATAATCGTTGAGATGAAGTTCTTGCTAGTTTATCCGCTTTGTTATTATAAATTGTATTAAGATCATCGTTCTTTTGATGACCTAAAACGTGCTCAAAATTTATATCAGAACATAATTCTTTGACTCTATTAAATTGAAGATCAAAAAGTTTCCATAAATCTTGATTTTTAGAACGTTTCCATCCTAATATCGCAGATCCCACACAATACATACTATCACAAATGATAGTTAAAGAATATATAGGATTTTTAATAAATGATAATCCAATAATTAAAGCGGATAATTCTGCTCTATTATTAGATCCACCTATTAACATTTTAGAATATTCTAAAATCGGTTTATCATCTTTTAAAAATACTATACCAACTCCCATTTGATTTCTTAATGGTGAATAAGCACCGTCACAAAATAATTTATACTGGGACATTCCAATTTAATATTACATATTCACAACCTTTAAATACTAAAATTCCAACTAGAACTATTAAAAAAGACAAGAAAATACAGAACTCATAATCTGCTTCAGATTTTGGGTCTTTGTATCCGTTTTTTCTATAATAATTAATCTGTAATTGATAAAGTGTTATAGAAATTACAAACAGTACTATTATTCCTGATAAAATTGTAATAGTCATAGTTCCTACAGTCATAATCTTAAATAATTAACAACTTTCTGTAATCTATCGGCATCAGTAGGTTTTAGAATAAATTCATCAAAATCACCATATTTAGATTTGTATCCAAAAATGTATTTAAAAGCATTCTTTATACGTTTCCAAAAAGAATCTGGAACTAAATGAATTGTAACATATACATCACCAAAATTATCATCTTTAAAATAACTAAAAACCATTTGATGTTCTATATTGTTACATTGACATATAAAAAATTCTTGTTCCATGTTTTCATTCATTATAAAATGACTACTCATATCCTATACGTTTAAGTGTAGCTGTAGGTTCTTCATAATACCTATCTACTATAAGTTCATCAATAGAATCAATTATTTTAAGATTCCATAACGCCTGAATAAATCTCTGTTCTGGATGTTTACTCAGATATTCTGATAATACATGAACTAGTTTATTATTGGCGTTTATTCTTTTAACAATATCCATTTTAAATTAATTAAAAAAAAGTAAGGGTGGTGAGATTCGAACTCACAACGTGATCATCAATCCGTACCAGAGACTGGCGTGTTTCAACCAAATTTCACCACACCCTCATAGTTTATTCGTTATTTTCTTTTTTCTTAAGTCTTAACTCAGAACATCTTTCTCTAATAACATCCTTATCTAAAATTCCATATCCAAAACTTCCCTGAGTCGTTATATAACGATATGGAGAAATTTTCTTTTGAATTTTAGACACAGTAGCATCGATAGTATTAAAAGAAATTTTCTTATTCCATACGGAATCCATTATTTCTCTTCTACTAAACACATGATTCTGATTAGTTAGAAAAAAATGTAATAAATTATATTCATTCCGAGTTAATTTAACTTCTTTATCTCCTACAAAACACATAAAAGCATCTGGATAAAGAGTTAATTCTTTATAATTAATTATATCGTTCATCATTAAATAATTTATCCTCAAAACTTACATCATTTCCAATAGAATCACCATTATTACTCTGTAAATTAGCTAGTGCTCTTAATTTATAAATACCTTCTAAAACAAAATCACGAATCTTAGGATCATCATAAATTTTAATGATAATATTTTTCAACCTGTTTGTAGAAGGAATAGGTAATCTTCGTTCTGCATATTCTAGAACCGCATTAAATATAGCTAGCCAAACTAATATTTTATGAAAATTATAAGTAGGCCTAAGAAATCTAAATTCAATGGTTTTATTAACAGCATAACAGAGTATATTAATGAAGTTCACAGCGTAATACAAATGTTATAGCAAGCTCTTTATCTTGCATCCTAAAGTTTCCTTTAGGTATCGGACTATATCATCATCTATATAAGATGTTGGGCACTCGTGGACACATTATATTCTCCAAATAGAGTTTCAGTGTCTAGTCTCTGAACCTTCTAAAGTTATTAACCTTTAGCTTGGCTTAGGATTGTCTTGTAAAATCAGCAACCTTATAGCATAGATTTTTAAAAATTTCATCAGTAAAGCTATTTTTCATAATATTAATAGGTTTATAAACCCATTGAATATTATCTGGAATATATCCTTTAGAAGAATCAATTCTATCTACAGATCCATTAGATTGATCTCTAAGTACTCCTACTACATTAAGATCTTTTCCAGTATAAGCACATTTAAAATTTTGCTTTTTTAAGGTATCATATAGATCTTGCATAGTAATAGTACATTCGATGTGTTTACTACCTCTATCTAAATTTTGTTTTATTACAGATAACCAAGTTTTGTGCATATTGTTTTCATCAAAATATCCTCTAGATTTTCTCTTTTCTGGATAATTATTTTTTCTTTCGCAATATTTACAACATTTAAATTGCATTTTCTGTAATATATTTAATCTTTTATAATCAACCTTTCCACATCTACATTCAAATTTAACCAGGTATCTTCCATCGACATAAACAAAATCGTCTTCTAAAATGGTAATAGCATCTATTACCTGTCCTTTATAAAAAGGATAATTCTAATAACTTTTACGTTTTAATTCATTATTTTCCATACTACAAATATACTAATTTTATTTAGATTTCCCTAAATTCACCCAATTTATTTTTCTAATTGTCACCAATTAGCCTCGCCATTATCTTAACGAGTATCTATATGCCACTTAGAGGATCTTGATAAATCTTTAGGGTGAGGCTGCATTAAGTCTCCAAAAAACGGAACCCCTACCAAATGAAGATACATTTTATCAAAATCCTCATATCTTTCTAAAAGCTTGCAATAGTTCTTTCCATTTTCTTTATATTTGTCTCCTCTAAAAGTTAATGGAGGAACTAGAAGGGCAATATTCTCTTGTATACTATAAAATATTTTATATGCATTAAATATAGCTCCAGGTTCTAGTGGGAAATTACCCATATGGATATGTAATGAGCATTCTTTATCAAACGCAGTATATTCTTTTAAAGAATTTAACTGCTGTTTTAATAAAGATAACCCATCATTACCCTTTAATACTACAGTAGAATACTCTAATCCATGAATTGATCCATCTCTTAAGGGAATTAATCCATCACGATAACAAATTCGTTCAGGAATATAACCCATAGAAGTTTCAAATTCTAATCCGAAAGTATATTTAAAATAATTAGAAATAGGAAATTCTTCGGGATTTAGTATTTTCTGCTTATTATAAAATATATCAAAATTCTCTACAGCTTCATATTTTCTAGAAAAACTATAAGGAAAATCACCACGCCCCATGAGATAACTATTGTTTATTATATCTTCAAGAGACATGTGATTTTTAAGCATATATACTCCACGTAGATTACTATATACTAATTTATCTTTTAATAGTTCATAACTTCCCTCAAAGTAACTATCAATATACCTAAAAGTAACCATTTCACTGTCTTTTGGGACATATCCATATACAATAGTATCATTACATATGTCTACTACAGTTCTTTTTGCCTTGCTAGTAGATATAAACTTTTTGTTTATTTCATCAAAGACTTGCATTCTTCTCTAATCTTTTTAAAATTAAACTCTTTCTTTTCATCAATATACTCGGACATAGGAACTCTAGGAAATAGATATGTCGTACCTAATTTTATTCCCCCTTTATATTCTGTTCTACATGAAGAAATTATAGGATTATATATTCCACTAAATAATTCATGCTTTAAAGGAGAAACAGCTCTATACCATAAATCTCCTATAGGATAAACTTGATCAACACTTAAATACCTTATAACATTTTCAAATCTCTTAGAAAATATTTTTAAAGGAAGTTTACTTTTAATCCTAAGATTTGTTAAGAAATCGTAACAAGCTTTATTCTTAAGAGCTACTCCATCAAAGAAATAAACATCAGTTCCATCAGCAATCTTTAACCTACCTATATTATCTATATTATATACAAAATGCGCTCTTGCATTATTATAACTATAAATATTTTTATTTAAGTCAATAGATAGATAATTAGAAAGATATGAATTATTATCATAATACTTACTAGGTAAAGTTTGAGCAACTCTGGACCGATCAATTTCTTCAACGGTTACTAAATTCTTACCATTAAATTCTAAAAGTTCATTAGCTCTTAGAGAATATACTCTGCTATCTTTTCTTAAGGCTACTAAATATGTCCATATTGAAGAAAATACCAGTTCTCCGTTAGTAATACAATAATAAAGAGGCCTTTCGTCAGATTCTTCTACAGAATAAGAATGTAATTTAGAACGTCCTTTAAATAATTTAGTTACAGGCTCTCCACTCCTATAATCTACTATCACAAATACTGCTGCCCCAATATATTCACGCAATACTTCATAACCTTTATAATAAAAGATTCTAGCCATTACCTGTGAGTCAGTCATTCCAGTTATGTTAATATCTGGAATATACTTTTTAGCTAATTCTTCATAGTTCCGAATAGTCCCGTTATGCATTACTATAAATTCTGGACCATCCTCACCGTAAAGAACAACAGGTTGCGCAGTACTTAATCCAATAGATCCTACAGAAGCTTTTCTACAATGAAGTAAAGCTATTTGTGAAATCTTTACATTATTTAAGATTTCGGAGTCCATAAAGTAATCAGTAAATAATTTTTTCTTATCTACTCCATAATCACAAACTCCATCAATAAAGATACCACACGAATCTCCACCTCTAGTATCGTTTGCAATACCAAGAGTACAGAACGTTCCATAATCAAACGCTCTGGGAGTTTTACTAATAATACCAGCAATGCCGCACAAAATCTTAAAATTTTAATTGTTATTTAATAATTTCCATATATAACCTCCAGCTCTTCCATTCCTTTTAATAGAAGCAATGATGTTACTATGGGGTATATTTAACTCTCTTTCAACAGATCTTAAAGAAATTAGGCTTTTAATGCTATCTAAGGTTAGAAGCCTAATATCTGCCCTCATACCCAGCAATGTCTTTCCATTTCTCCATAATTCTTTTTTTTTTACATAATATCGTAGGCTTCAACAATCTTTCTAGCTAATTTCAAATCACTGTTGTTAATTGCTTGTATTACATTCTCAGGGTCTGCTAGTTTAGAACCTCTAACACAAGCTTCTACAGCTGTTACTAATTGTTTCCATACAAAACATAAAGTTTGAGTATCTTTCATCATTGCAGAACTTAATACTCGATATTCAAGCCCATAAGGTTTTAATCTAAAACATCCTGCTTTTCCATATAATGATCTTCTTCTTTTATCAGTATCTTTAATAACAGAAGGAATACCCAAATACATATCAAGATACTTAATTAGTCTTAAAGAAGTGTTAATGTTAGGATTTTCATAACTTATGTGCAAATGGAATCCTGCTGAGCGGAGATTAGTAGATTCTCCTTTAGGTTTTGGGTTTGCTTTACCCGTATATACGTTAAAATCGCGAGAACAACCAAATAGCCTAGCTTGTTCACTTTGAAGCTGACTGTCATCAACCTTTTTAGAAGCTGCACATAGAATTCCATAATCAGGATTTATATTTTTAACAAAATTGTCAATATAACTTTTCATATACTCTATGTTATTAATAAATCCTTCCATTGAACATGCAGGAGGAATATTAAATTCAGCTAATATATTATCAGTTTCTAAGCCAAATCCTTCAGGCATGTCGTCACTATGATAAGGATTTCCTTTTTCTCCAGGAATTATACCAACAGCTGATACTACTTTTTTATTTTTCGTATTAATTATAAACAATTCAGGATCAGCTCCTACAAAAACATTACTTATCATTTTTTACTAAATTATTTATTAGATCACTTAACATTTTAGAAACAGGAGATTCAGGAATCATTTCTGGATGTCCTTGAATCGCTAAACAAATAGGTAGATTAGGTTTAGTATACAATACTACTTCAGGTTCTCCATTTCTTTTAATAAGTTCAGAGTTAATTTTATCACCTGAATAGTAATGACTTAACCTAGGACAAGCTGTATACAAAACCTTATAATGTTCTGTAGATAAATTATATGGATATTGCATCTGATGATGAGTAGATGTAATTTCATACATAGTTTCTCCATCAGTTATTGCATGAGTATGAGGTACAGCATGATTATCGCAGTCTTGTACAAGCAAACCTCCGTTTAAAATGCACATTAATTGTGATCCACGACATACACCTACACAAATTTGAGTCTCAGGATTAACTTTATCAAAAATTTTCTTCTCCTTTAGATCTCTACTTAAATTAGAGTAGGTATATTCATGTTTTTCGCATCCATATAATGAAGGATCTACGTCTTCCCCTCCAGTAAATAATACACATTGCGCTTCTTCTAAATTATCGACTAATTCAGCATTTTCAATGAAATTAGCATAATTTTTGCTATTTCCTACTACAAATATTTTCATTTTCTTTTAACGAAATTTAAATAATAATCTATATAACAAGTTTCTCTTATAGGATAAAATTCATCACTCCAAAATTCTACATCATAAGGAGAATACCAAGGTACATCAGGTTGTTGCCATACTCTAGTATTCATGCTATTAAAAATATCATGTAACCTATTAACTGTTTCAAGTTTTTTTCGTAATTGCTTAATTTTCATAGGTATGTGTACCTCTGGTGGATAAAGAGCATGTAATCCGTCAAATTGATTTTCATAATTTGCTGAAATTAAATTAAAGAGAGTTTCGATAGAAGTAAAGGTAAAAAGTTTATTACTCTTTAAGTTATAAGCATCCATCAGAATCATATTATATGGAAATTCATATAGATACCTAATCCACGCTAAAGCATATAAATGATACATTTTTATTCCTTTTAATTCTACATGTACTATTATAGTATCATCGTCTGTAGAAAGTCTCCATTTAATAGGAAATAAATATGTAAGTAAATGAATATGTCTATTTATAAGTTTTTCAGAAAAAGGACAATAATTATTATTATAATTTTCTTTAGCGTTATTAATATCAGTGTATAGTACTATTTCATAGTAGTTGTTTAAAATACCATTCCTATCATGAAAAATACTACTAAAACAAGCATAATTACCTAAACGAACTGGTGTATCACCTTCACTAGAATATCTAGTGTGATAACTTAAATATCTAAATTCATTCATACTTTTGTATAAAAAAGTAACACTCCCTTATATAGGAGTGTTACTATATTTACTTTTTAGTCTTCAATTTCAGCAGCTTCTTCTGGATATTCCTCAGCAGGTTCTTTTGTAGCAGTTTGTTGAGGAGTAGTAAACATATTAGCAAACATATTATCTCCATTCAGAGAAGACATCAAAAGAAGATCTTTCATAGAAATGTCTTCTTTAGAAAGCATCATCAGCATCATAGGATTCATCCCTACGGCTCCCATATTCTGATTCATCATCAGCAGAGGAAGAAGAGAATCCTTGTCTTTCGACAACATCATCAACATCATAGGGTTAATTTGTCCACCAATATTACCAGCAAGAGATACAACTACTCTAATCATAGTTTGATTAAACAAGAAGTCCTTAATTGTACGAATAGAACGTCCTGCACCTGTATAACTAATAGCACTAATTTTATCGCCATTAATCTTAGTTACTTTAGCATAACTATTATCAAGAGCAATAACATCACCAACTGCAATTTGTTCCTTAGGCTTGCAAATAATAAATACAGGAAGATCGATAGTTAACTCTTCAGGATAAGAAGTAAGATTATTATTTTTATCAATCGTTACATATCCATGTTGAGTTGCTACACACAAATTACCATCAGTGGCAATACGTACATCTTTAGCCTCAGTAGGCATAAACATTTCTTTCATACGAGCTGTAAAGTCTTTTACTGAATTCATTTTAGTTGATTTGTTAGAAGTTTGATTAATAAGTGGTTTAACTGTTTGACACCAAGTTTCAAATTTAACACGATTGGCTACACTAGTAATATTAACTTTCTTCAAGTTATAATTACGTGCAAGATTGTCGATGTATTCTCTATCTTCATCATTCATATCTTCAAGACTAGTTTCAATAACTCTCAATACGTAAAGAGAATTACCTTTCTTAGTAATAAGGTTATCGCCTACTTTAACGTTTTGAAGATAAGCATTAAGTTCTACTGGGGCTATCATAAATTTGCATTCATCTTTAGCCCAGTTAATTACTTCTTCCAAGTTCTTAGGTTGGAAGGGAGGATTTGAAGTGTAAACTAAAAATTTGTTCATAAATTAATTAATTTTAAACATTATACATATAAAAAAGAGTACCAGAATACTGATACTCTTATTAGAGGAGAATATAGGAATCGAACCTATTCAACGGATGATTACGTTGCCTCTGATTTCAAGTCAGGCCTATTACCATTCTAGCAATTCTCCAAAAAATGTAAGGTACTATAAAGTACCTTACTAAGCCAAAAAGTTATTCATGCTTCACAGCATTATTTTAATTTTATTATATAGTAAACTAGCAGTATAAGTAATGCACATATTGTACCACAAAATACAATCAGTACAGGTATCCAAAAAGGAGCTAATACTGCTATCCACGACCATGTAATGACATTACATAATTTTAATATTATAAATGCAATTCCTAATAAACTCAAAACACCTGGTACTTGTATAACTAAATTTCTTTCCATAATATTTTAATTTTTTATAATAGCTTCTTTACAATTTGTTTTATTTTTCTAACACTATAATATACAAGTTAAGGAAGTTAATAACAAGCATCCTAAGTAAATAAACTATGGAATGTGCTAACCTTTCTATACACCAAATCGACAAACAATGTTGTGTAGTCTATTTCCAAACAGGATTCGAACCTGGATTCCTTCCCACAGTCTATATAATATTTTAATTTTTATTTTGATCCGCCTGTCAGATTCGAACTGACGTGTCCTTAAGGATCTAAATTACAAATTTAGTGCAATCAACCTCTATGCGAAGGCGGAATACTTAAAATTATAATGAAAGATCTATACCTAATCGAAGATGATCAGATACTTCACTATAATTCGTAAAGAATATACTTCTTTTATAATTTACATTAGTTAAAGTATAATCAATAATCTTCCATGCCTTTGTATCTTCATTAAAACCATGAAATGTAGGAAGATTATGTACATTCAAATCATTTAAGTTTAAATTATCAATATGTTTAAGAAGTGAATAATTATTACTATCTGGAGTAATATTAAAATCACCACATATCAATAAATTAGATTTATCAGTATTTCTTATAGCATCTTGTAAAGAACTATAATTTGTATACCATTCAGTATTAAATCCAAAATGACAAGAATAAACTTTAAGAGAAGTATTAGAATCTATTTCTACTTCTACAAATGTAGCTTTCCTGTAGTTATCAACATCTTTAATAACCTCTACGAGATTATCAAATAATTTGATCTTTCTTTTCTTTTTAATTTTAAATTTCTTATTAACAAATACTCCAGTACCAAACATACATCCATAAAATTTATGAGTTTTTCTCATAAAGTGGCGTAATAAAATATTTGTAATCGGAGTAAGTTCCTGTAAGCATACAATATCATAAGATTCTATAAGTTTATAAATATCTTTTGATCTATATCCTTCGTAATCTGGAATAGTATTTTTAATATTAAATGAGGTTATAAGTAAATTCATAACAAAGTAATTAAAAAAGTATCTTTGTAGCCTATGGTAATTTATAGTTATGGTAAAACAAAAAGAATGAAAAGCTTCAATGGTATTGTTTAAGGTTGGCTACAAAGATACTGTACGTTATTTAAATAGTTTATTCTAGAGACTTTTCTTTAGCTTCCTCTCTTTCCCATTGCTTCATTCTATCTAATGTTTCTTGATAGTATTTCCAACAAAGTTTATCATAATCTGTAGTAAGTCTATCCTTTTCTACTTGTTCAGAAGGTATTCCTAAATATTCAGTATAAGAATACCAAGAAATGTCGATTCCATTTGTATTACGAGTATATTCTCGATATTCATCAGGAGACATTAGTTTGTCATTTACTTCAATCATATCATTTATAATTCTATTGCTGTAATAATGGTAAAGTTAATATTGGTAAAGGAAGAACTTTTCTCATATCTTCCCAACTCTTTTTAGAATATACCCAACTTTCACCATATCCATTCATATTGTGCATTGCATTAACGAAATCATCTACTATTTCCTATTTATATTCCTCTTTTACATCTGGATTTAAATGTCGAGAGTAATTATTTCCATACTTCTCTTTCATCACTAAATCAACTTGATGTTTAGTATTTCTTCTTTCATTCCATTCAACATCATCTGAAAATCCAGACATTTCTTTATATATTTTCTTAATTTCATCAGGAATGTATTTGTCGGTAACATGTAATGCTTCATGTAACTCTGTATTATTACGATTAAAATTTTTAGGAGTTTTATTTTGAATATGTTCTCTGATATAAATTTCGTTAGGGTTATCTGTATGAAATCCTTTCCATCCATAAAAATCTTGGATTCCTTTTACCTCATCCTTATAATTATGTATCCGTATATTTCCAGCATCATCTGCAAATTCAGGTGCATATATTTTATATGCTGGCACATTTGATATATCAAAATCATCTGGCAATTTTATTCCAAATGCTTTAAATCTTTCTTCCAGCATTTTATAGTAATCCTTAGTTCTCTAACTTAACTTTGTAGGAACTCTTAATCCAAGGGCATTTTCTCTCCAAAATTAACATATTCTGCATCATTACCTAATAAATTTTTAGCTTCCTAAGCTGATTCATTCGTAATATGAATTTTCACATTTTTGGAAATCCCAGGATAAGATAAATATTCAGTAACTCTATTTTGTATATCATCTATAAGTTCTTCATCTATCTGTTTAGTAACCTATTTACTAGCTCCTTTTGCTGCTCCTTTCGCAGCAAGTCCTGCTATTCCTGCTACTGCACTATCAAAAAGGAAATTTCCCCAGAAGTTACCAAATCCCTCTCCAGAAGCTACGTTCTCCCAATAGGATTTATCATTATTTCTTGTAGCTGCTCCAACATAAGTGGATGGAGAAACCATAGTTAACATAGCATCTACTGCTTTACCAGCTTCTTGTAAATTCTTCTATTTCTAATCTTCATAAATAAGATAATCAGATACCATATTATCATGTTTCTTCTAACTTTCAGTTCTGTTATCCTATTTAAACTCAGGAGTAGATTGCCTAATTCTTAGTGCTTCCGCCATATAATCATAAGGAATTACTGGCATTCTCTATAGAGGCATTGCTACTCTAGTATTGTCTGATTGTTGTTCAATATCATTCATTGTACAAATATAATATATTATTTCTAAAAAACAAAGATTAAAGTAGCACATAAATGCTACCTTAATCTGAATTTGTATCTTTGCAGCCTCTATAAGCAATAGTGCTTATAGTAATTTTAAAAAATTTTGCCTATGATATTTAAAAGCCTCCAATAGCGAATTTTTCACCATCTAGCTATTTGGAAGGCTAAAATCAAAAAGACGGTTTGGAAAGTTATTTGTTTCATTATAATGACAATTCTTCAAGCAATAATTGAAGATAGTTGGTCTTGTGTCATTCAATGGATATTTTAGCTTTTCCAATTGGAGGAATACCAACTATCCTCCTCTCTTGGGCTGCAAAGATACTATATTGTTTAAATAATTATTCAAAATAAAGTATCCTATTGCTAGGATACTCCAGTTTCAGGAAATTTAGTCCGAGTATGGCTGGAGGACTTTTAGCCTGAAACTTTAATCTCAAAACCTATGAAAATAAAATTTTCATTCAAGTTTTAGATTGAGTTTCCTAAAAAGCAGGAAACTCAATTAGAAAGACTATCTCTTTGGTAGATAGTCGTGATAGAAGTACTGTCATTAGCAGTCTCTATCATAGCTTTATTCTAAAAAGAGTTTACTCTTCAGGAAAGGAGTGTAGAGCTTCTTTCCTGTTTCTCTTTTAAAAATTTCCAAGTAAACACCTCCTTTCATTTAAAATTAGTTTCTTTGTAAAATGGTAGAAGCAATGACCAGTACTATAACATTGCATGTCTAATTTTAAAGAGGAAAGGAGGTGTTTATGAATAAATTCTTTAAACTTATGAAGAATTTATATGCACTGATTGAATAGCATCACTAGCTTATAATCAGTGTTGTACTTACTATAATAGGAATGATATTTCCAATAGTAAGTATTCCAGTAGGTTGCATCTCTATTCTGTATGAAATCTACTGTCACTTCGTCTCAAAGACGATGAAATCTAGGTAATTAGATGTATTACAAGAGAGAGTTATCTTAGGTAACTCTCTTTTATATATCAAACAATTTATTCCAAAAATTTTTCTTTTTGGGAGGTTCTGTTTTAATTGGTTCATCAGAGAGTTTTATTATAGGTCCTTCACATGTCACGGATGTATAAGGCTGACTTAGCAATTCCTTATATTCTGCGAGATATAATTCATACGGCATAAAGGACACTCTTATGCCTTTTTCCGCATCTTTCTCTGCAATCCTATCACAAAATTCATGATATTCTGCAAAAGACAAAGCTCCCTCACAATATTTATTCATTAACTCTTCATCTGATAAAGAAGAAGCTATTTTACGTTCTTCATTATAATCTAATTCTATTTCCATAACTAATCACATTAGAGGCAATGTTTTAAAAAAGTCTAATAATTTTGACATATCTCCAGACCAATCTATTGTATATGTCAAAGTACCATCTGGAGACTACTAGATAACTCTTTCTCCATCAATTATAAATTTTTTGTTGGCCATAGTTTTTTTTTAATTAAACATTTTATTTCTTTACTCTACTTATCAGTTGTTTATCCAGAACACACCACGTGGAGGTTAGTAGAACGTGTTCCTTTTATTTCTCTCTACATCAGGAGCATTCTCCGTATTGAGAATGTCCTATCTAATAATCTGATTACTCCTAAACAGGTATCATGCCTGTAGGGACAAAAACGTTAGTGTCTTTAAGTTGGTCTAAGTACCACTTGATAACTTTTTTAATCCATTCTAACATAATACAAAAAGTTTAAGTTAATAATATAAGTAATCTACAAATCTAAAAATGATTTTTTCTTTTTGATTGGTGATAAAAATCCTAAAACTTTCCACAACTAGGATACCCAACCTAGTATACCAGATAAGTGTTTTATAAAATCGCAAGGGCTGGCTTCCACTAACCTCGAAGGGCTTTAAATTCGCTCAAATTGACCATAACAATGATTTTTTGGCTTAGAATAGCCTTCAATCTCAATTTTACAGAATGAAGGACGTACTTCTACAATAATTCCTTCTTTACCTAAATCATCACTATGACTACGAATTATTTTAACTCGATCACCTACATTCCAAAGTTTATAATTCTTTCCCATTTGTCTAAGAATTCTTTTATTTTATTCATAGAATTTTTAACTTCACTAGTAGTTGAAGTAATTTCTGAAATAATATTATTTACATTCTGAGTTGTATCAGATATTATATCTTTAATGTTATCTATATATTTTTTATATAATATATATCCTATAAGAATAAATATTACAGATACAAATATTAGTGTAATAATATTTGCAATTAAACAACTTAAAATAATTTCTCCCATAACATATAAATTAAAAATAGGACTAACTTAATTATAATTCAACCTCATAACTATATAAGTTAGTCCTTTTTGACTATTACTTAGGTTAGCCAACCTATCTCAGTTCTTGTTGAACGAAGATCTAAAGTCACCAGTTTATAGATTACTAGAAACTGAGGTTGATAGAACTTTGACAACATCCGCTTCAAAATCAGTATTGATTATAGAAGCAATTTTCATAGCGTCACCTATTGTTTCTATTATAGTAGCTTTATTTGGATCGGATACTATAATAATTTCATTTTCTTGTCCCTGCTTAATAAAAGCTTTAGGACTGATACTTAATATATACATTTAAATCTTTTGATAATTATTCATTAGAGCAAATTGAGAAGAGATAGGTGTATTTATTAATATTATAAATAAATGTTTCAGTCTCTGATTTTAATCCACAATATTGTATATCTGATGGAATACTATTATAAAAAGATAATGTTTCTGTTTTTACTTGATGTATAAAATCAGTAGCATTATCTATATTACCTGGATCTCCTGATATATCGTTAGGACCAAGATGTACTCCTAGTAATCCCATTATTCCTTCTGCTAAAGTATCTTGATAATCTGAAAGAACTTCTAAAAACTCATCAAGCCTTACATGAATATTGTTTTTAGGAGCAGCCCAATGAAGATTTTTACATTTAGTTTTCCATCCTTCTAATTTACTTATGAAATCTGTAAATAACTATAGGCTATTAAGCTAGCCTCCTTTTGCATAACTTCTAGGTATTAATTTTGTCATAATGTTTAATATAAAATATTAATAAATCATTTGTTTTAGTACCGGAAGTGGGACTCGAACCCACACGCCTGTTAAGGCAACAAATTTTCGAGAGTAATCTACTCTCTCGACTATCTCTTTACCATAGCACTTAGTAGTGATTTAGGTAGCCAGTGTATAGTCTGTACACATTTAAGAAGTTTTTTCTATTTAGCTCGGGATTATTATCATTTATACGGCTGATACCTTCCCCGAATTAGCTGGCTTCTACTCTAAAAGTTTCCTTTTAGGCACTCATTACCTAATATTGATTATTTTTCTAAGTCTGTCTTGTCTACCAATTTCAACATCCCGGCTCCTAATTAATAATTCAATTTTTTTTTATCTTAATCTAAAAACTCAATCTAAGATTTCAATACTAGAAAGACATGTTTCATAAGATTTCTCTCCATTATCTTCAAGAATATAATAGTAATCCATATATGTATAAGAAATTCCTATAAGAGTTTTGATTTCTCCTGTTATACATTGTCTTACTTTTCTACCAAAATATTTACCACATTCTCTTATCCATTCAGGAAATTCTTTACCAAATCCATCACGTAATTTATTATAATAAAGTTTGTCGCCATCATATATTTCTATTTCTTCGCCTTCGTTATAATCCTGATATTGGTATCTTTCTTTTAACCAAACATAATAACGTTCTTCATATGTCCTTTCTTCAGGAGACTTTAATTCGGCTTGAAGTATTTTTTCTTTAATTTCTGGATCTATTATTTCTTCTTCCATGTTAGTTTAATTTAGTCCATTTGCTACTTAAATATTCAAGATATATTAGGACTACATATACAGCAACACTACCCCATGATAATAGACTAGCACTTATTCCAGCTAATACAGTCCAAAAAGTTATCTTATTATCTCTCTTTTCAATTCCTGTAAGAATTGTCATAATAACACTACATATAACTCCGATTAAATAAATAAGAAAAATTGTATTCATAATATTACTTTTTAAAAATTAGCGGACTTTGTTGGATTCGAACCAACATATTCTGATTAAGCATCAGACGTTTTACCAATTAAACTATAGCCCGAAAACTATACTAATCAGGGTTATTCTCATTCCTTATAGATTAGCTAGTTATAGGTTATTTCTATTTAAAGTCAACAAATAACCAAACAACTCAGTTTCTCTCCCTAGAACTTTAAAGAATGGCTATACTACAGCGACGTATAGAATCCGACTTGTTCTGGTACAGTCCAACCGAGAAAACATGTTTAATTAACGGATATTTACAAAAATAATAATAATTTGTGATATTTCAAATAGTAACTATATTAAAAATAGTTAATTACTTGAAAATCACAAATTATTGATTATTTATAGTTGTTCGAACATATTACCTTCTTGCTTAAGAATTATAAACCCATTTTCTTTTAATAAGTTTATAGCATCTTGAAGTACCTGTGTATTCTTTTTTATTTTCTTTTCTTGATAAGTATGATAATATCTATCAAAGGTGTTTTTATACTCTTGATAAATATTATCTAATTCTTGATAATGAATAGGTCTTTTCGGATTTGTCCATATATAAGAATTATTATCAATTTTCTGAATTAAACCTGATTTTTCAAATTTACTCCAGAACAAGGCGTTACAAGGAATACCACAGATTTTAAAGAAGTATTTAAAATCCTGTTCAGTCGCAGATTGATTAGACATTTCAATTCTAATCTGATTAAATTGCATAATACAATTAATCGCATTAAATCGCTGTCTCATTGAAGTAATAATTAATACGTTCAACTATATATGCATCATTTAATTGTTTACCTTGAAACTTATTAAGAAACGCTTGACGCTGATTTTTAATTTCTCTTACAGCAAGATCATAGGAAAGTTTTTCTTTCCTATATTTAGCCATGGATTCTTTTGTAAGTTCAATCGGTTTTTTAGGTTCTATTGCATCATGACTGAATATAATATCACAAATTGCATAATTTTTGTTTGCCTGTATAATTACAGGTTTCTTTTTAATTGTAAATTTAACGCAAATTGAATTACGACCAATCATAAGATTACCTCTCCAACTAAGGATTTATTTTAATGTTGGATAATTGTTCCAGTTACTATTCCACTGGCAATGTCCTGTAGGAAATGATAAGCGTTTCCCACAGCCCGTAAGGGAACTAAGTTTAACCACGTGTTACTATTATTCGCACGAGCTTAGTAAAGGTTATTAATACCAGTATTCACTTTTCATCACGTCACAGTTGATTGAAAAGTAAAAATTAAGATTGTTTAATTCTATAATTTCAGTTTTAGTTTCCATAAAATTCTTTGCATTCCTTTGTTTTATAGATGTAAGTAGTGTCTGCTTTAATTAAAACACCGTCATGCATTTCATATTTTATTTCTGTCGTAGTATTACCATGTACATAATCTTCTATTGTAGGAGTAGTAGTGTACTCTATTAAAATCGAAAACAACAAAGCAACCATAATCATCCCACCGATTATGAATAATACTCTAGGTTTTTTAGATGTTTTTAAATAAATATCTAAATAAATATCAAGAACTACGAGGAATAAAGAAAATAAAATAAGTGTAATTACTATAAGTGCAAACATAATTATAAAAATCTTTTAGCAGTTTCACACAAATCTTTAAAACATTCATGAAATTCTTTAGCCATTTCTTCAGTAGGAAATGAAAGAGGACTATTAGCATACAGATGGGATGAACGAACAAGTGAATCTTCACAATTAATAATACAATATACAAAATGTTCATAATCACGTTCCCAATCTCCAATCCAAGCTTTCCTTAACTGTCTTAATTGCATTAAGGCAAGAAATGCTTCTGCTTCTTCTTTTGAAATACAGAAATTTTTACCGTTTCTTGGTCTTGATGGTGTACAATTATAGGCAATTTCTCTAACTTGGCCCACTAAATCTATATAAGCCTCCCTTTTCTGAGTAGGATATCTCTCACAGAACTCCTCCCAACTTTTTGGAGGTTCTTGTTTCTTCTCTTTAACTATATATGTGTTCCCATCCTTGATGAGTTCACAATTATCAGGTATTTGAATCTTTACTTCCATTTCTTTTACTTCTTTAAATATTACTGCTTGACCATCTTTTCTAAAAAATGGTATACAACTAATGTCCCTACAAGGTTTATTAAGAAGATGACATTGATTACATTGTGGTTCCGGATTAATTGTTAATTTTGTTATATATTTAACATTTTCAACAGTTATTATTTCTCCAATTTTAGGTTCTATTCTCATAATTATTCTTCTTTATCGGTTTTAAAACAAGTTCTCGCGGTTCTTCATCTTCCCATTTGACTTCTGGAAACCATTTTCTAGGAAGCTCTATTGCATATCTATCATCAAGCCAGTAATTAGGTCCTGTATCATAAGTCCAATATCCTTTGAGTCTTCTGCTTTTAATAGGTTTTGAATCAAAGGCATGAAGCATACCGTTTTCATTTCTCGCTATCCACATAATTTATTCCACCTTTAATTCTACAGGTTCATTATTCCAATCTAAGTCTCTACCTATAAGTTTCTTAATTGAGCCTTTTGGAAGGTCTATGTAATCACCAGTATCTTCCACCCAAAAGAAATCATTCCATCTGTATAGCTCAAATTCAAAAATAACTTCATTCCCATTCTTATCTACTGCTACCCATGCCATATTATTCCTCCCAGTTTATCTTAGCCGTTGCAACATAGTTATCTCTATCAATTATTTGCGCAGATGCGATTGCAGCGTCCTTTGAAGAATAAATGTTATCATCCTTAGTTATGTTTGCTCCATCACAATCGCAATACACATTCACCCATCCCTCTTTATTTTCGGAGCGCATCATAAGGTCGTTATTTTCTGAATTATAATGTGATATTCTTCCATTACAATAATATTCTGTTAGATATTCTCTATTATTAGTAGTTATAAGTGCAACAATAGGTTTATTGTCACCCCTGTCAAAGCAAATAATCCTCGCCTTTCTTCCGTCACGAGTACAAACTGGCTTACCAGCTTTAGCGGCATCTAAATCAAAGGGTTTCAAATCAGCAGTAGCTTCTGGAATTATATACTTTGAAAATGCTTCACAAATCTCATCTTTGTATTCTTGGCAATGAGTATCATGTAGAATAGCTTCCAATGTATCCAAAAGATAATCTCTGTCATTATGGTTCATTATAACTCTCTTTATTTTCATATCTCCTTTGTTTTCTTTGATTATTACTGCAAATCCATTAACTGTAGGTATTTTAGCATCTCCATTTATTAATGCAGGATATGTATATACCGCATATTCTTGATACGTATAACCATTTATTTCAAAAGGTTCTCTAATCTTTTCAAGTTTCTTGAAGCTAATAGATTTACCATCATTTCTTTCTGCGTAGCTACATTCGCCAAACACTTTATCTTTATCATCACCCATACATATTGTATCAAAAAGAGAACAACCTGCACAAGTAGTACTTCTTATACACTGATACCACTCATCATCATACTCAAATATTTCTCCAATCTTACGTTCCATGTGAATATCCTATGAATTACTATTTTTATTACGTTCATACCAAGATAATTTTCTTGCCTCCTCTTCATTATAATTATATTTTTTATTTTCTGCTTGTACATTAAATCTATTAGATTTATTTAATAGATAGAGAGCACGTAAAGCTGAGTTATGGGAAGCGGCATCTTTATCTTTCCTATTATAAATGAAACTTTCCATCACACAAGTTTCAGCTTCTATTAATTTGTTTTCGTTATCTTCTTTTATTTGTTCGAGATACTCAACATATGCATTTGATAGTGAAACAAAAGATAGTTTCTTTTCAATCATTAGCATTTGTAATAGAATCTAAATTTCTGCTGGACTCTTTTTAGAAAGCTCATATTTTAATTGAATAATATCCATTATAAATCTTTACTATTTCCTAAATAAATTATTTTATCAGTAACACCTAAATCACTATCAATACCTGTAACTACTCTTGCGCCTTCTGGAATCGCAAATATGCCAAGCTTATAATCCGTAGATGTAATTCTTCTGTTAGAATACATAAAGTGAAATCCTGTAACAATTAAATCAAATGTTTCTTTCATCCATAAAATTAATGGATCACCAAACTTAAACTCATTAATAAGATTATCAAACTCAGCTTGATCGTAAACTACAAAGCCTTCTTTATATTTTCTACTCATTATTTCAAATGGATTCGGGCAAACACTTAGTTCCCCTTGTATGTATTTATAATCATAATGAGGAGAAGTAAAACAATCTAATAAAGGACATCCAATTTTATAAACAAAAATAGGTTCTTTAACGATCTCTATTTTAAAATTTTTATAAACTGCTAAACACATAATAATTTAATAATTAAAGAGAGTAAGAATCTATTTCCAACTATGATCAGTAGTTTCTAGAAAATTCTATTAGATTCCCAAGAGTTGATAGATGCTTACGCGCTTGCAGAGCTATGCTAATGGTATACAGGACCAGTATTACTGGATGAATATTACTCTCTAAAATATAACAAATTTATTCTTCCCAAGTTATTTTAATAGTCGCCATCACACCAGGACCTGCATCCTGTAATGCTTCTTCCTTGGTATAGTATACAAAAGATGAACCAACGATTGCAGGATGAAAGTCTAATCCACTTTTATATAGATTGATCCATCCTTCTTGAAGTTTCTTATTATAACTATTTAAATAGTTGATAAGAACTTGTTTTGCGGCAGAGTAAGCTTCATCTTCTGTATCCCAGTAATTTTGATTATTAAATAATTCAAGAGTTTTAGTAGGTGATAGAATTACTTCTTCATTTTCATCTTCTATTTCAGGTATACATTTACCATCAATATTGTACACTTTAATCGTATACTTAAACAAAGCCGGATAGATTACTACAGGAACTCCATAATAATCTAAATACTTCTTATCCATAATAATTTATTTTAATAAGCAATAATACCAACGCCTATACTTAAGATTACACACGCTGTAACAAAGCAAATTGAAATAATCTTATTAGTTCTATTATTTTCTTCCATAATCTTAAAATTAAAAAAGTCTCCCCAGTAGGAATTGAACCTACATTTAGAATTTAGAAGATTCTTATTCTATCCGTTGAATTATGGGGAGAATTTTTAAACAATATCTTTGTTAATACACAAATTTTATTATCCAGCCATAATTACCTTTAGCAAATTTATAAGTTTCTGCTTGCTGGTAAGTACTGAATTGTTTGATGTAATTCCCTAATGAATCATAGAGAATATATTTACCTGTCTGCATCTCCGAGCATGTATAAAATTAATAAAAGAATAAATGGATAAATCATTTTAATATAATTTTAAAAGTTTAACAAAAGATTCCTAAAATTAACAATGAGATAGACACTAGTATAGATAATACAAGTAATTTTAAAAAGAGTTCTTTACTTATATTTTTTCGTTCATCTATGACTGTAGTAATCATAATTGTCATGCAAATCAACGCAACAAATGTGATCATTTTAGTAGTTTATTTATAAAATTAGATAACGATAATACATTAAACTCATTTTTATCTATATACTTATAACAGAGTAATGATAAAAATGTGCACCATAGTAATGCAGGAATTAGCATTCTTTGTTCACTTAACCCATCGATTCCACCTAAAAATAAAATGATGGAAACAAAAGTACTCCATAAGAGTATTCCTTTAGCAATCATTTGTCTAGTCTTTTAATTGTAAATAAACCTCTTTTTGGAACTTTTTTCAAAGCAAAAATCCATACGCTTTTTAACGTTCTTGTACATACGAACTTGTTAATACCTTTCCCGAAACGGAAGGTTACTAAATACTTATGTTTCATATTTTATTGAATTGAGTTTTCTAAAAGGAAAAGTAAGAGTGTTATCACAACAATCTTACTTACAAAAGTATTAACCATTTTATCCAAAACAATGTAAAAAACTTAGAACATTTTGGTAACAAACTCCTATACCACATTAAGGTATGTTCTGTAATAGGAGATTTCGTCAGCTGAGCTGACAGGGATTTCAACCTTTTGTTAACTTTATGTTTCCATAAAGAGCATCCTTTTTAAAATTTTATATCAACACTCATTTCACTAAATATAGAAGAATCAATTCTATATACATATTCTAAATAAGAATCTATACATGTATTGAAAAAGTTAGTGATGTCTTCTTTAGTGATTTCATCATTTGTGAAATCTTCAAGAAAGACTTTTGGAACATTTTCTTGATCTTCAAAAATTAAATCATCTCGCATATCACGGATGATGTTAAGAATTGTATCAAGATCTTCTGTAGCTTTTAATTCAACTGTAATCATAATTTTAAAATGAAAATAAAGTAGGGTTATTTTCACAATAACCCTACTTGTGAACTTGTTTACTGTTTCAATGAAATCCAAACCTGCCATCGGTTAACTGACACACTGAATTGGAATGATTTATCCAACCTCTTATCAATGGTGCACCATCATTAGGAATCGAACCTATCTTTTAAATTCCATTGAAATGAGCTTCAAGTCGGGATTGATCAACAACCCCGAAATTACAAATCATGTACTCTACCAATTGAGCTATTAAACTAATACAGCTGCTTTTTACTTCGGTGGTCTATGCTGTCTAACCACACTATGGCTTATACTGATTTCCATAGACGCATAGTATTCTAAATTAAAAAATACATCAATGATGGAAGTTTAAAGTATATACGCTTCCAAACTATTTTGTCAAACAATTAAATATATTCTTTAAGTTTAGAAACCCATTCTGGATTCTTAAAGTTTTGTTTCATCTCTTCTATTTTAACTTCCAGCTCAATTTCGCTATCAGCTTCTATTAGTTGAGATGCAGGACATGGAGTTTCTGCATATAGGCTAAGAGCTACTAATGAATTCGTAGTTCTTACAATATTGCCAAGCACATATTCACTATCTTCTGGCCTTTCATCCATAATCTCTGACCAATGCCAAAATGGCATAAAAGCATAATATTTCATTACTTTTATTTTTTGAGTTAATAAAAAACGCTTGTCTTTCCTCACCTTTTATTTTCTATACATCTACCCAAGGTTAAGATAGACTTAAAGATTGTTGATACAACCCAACAATATAAAGATGTTACATAATTCCACATTCTATACAAGCCTGTAGAGGCGAACATCCTTCCTCTATTTTTAATTCAACTTCATCTTCTAAATTGTATTTAGATGCTAAATTAATAGCTTCTTCTGGTGTTAAGTAAAAAGCTTTAAGCTGTTTTACAAACTCCAGCTTGCCAGTTCTAGTAATTTCCTGCTTATATAGCTTAACACTATAATCAGGATTTTTAGTAGCAAGCCTCTTTCCCCATCTCAGTGCTTCATGTTCTTGTAAGAAGATCTTATCAGCAACAAAATCATCACCTGTAATATCATGTCCTACGAGATAAAAATACTGTCTCATGCTGTTCTGCGATTAACCACCATCGCGAGTTTTAAGTTATACACAGACTCCCTATAAAGGGAGTTTCGTCTAGGTCTCATCAGTGTGTGATTTTATACTCTCCCTAGCTGAGTATTTCTGTCCAAGTTCCACTATTGACATATTCTTCAGCTTCACAATAAGCTTGGTAAGCTTCTATGTCATTAGAAATGGGTTTCCTGTTTGCTCGTGTATCAATAACAGCTTGTCTAGCCTCTTCTTCAGAAGTAAATCCTGAATATAAAAAAGATGGATATAAGCTATCTGTACTGTAGGTTACAATTACTTCTTGATTTCCTACATTGTATATTTTAAATGCCTTCATAGTTGCTTCTCTAAATGATTAATAAACTTATCTAATTCCTCCCTAACCAGCTTGAGCTTGCTCAGAAACTCTTCTGGTGTACTGTCCTTGTATTGATGCAATCTGGCTTTAGAATGGCAAGAGGCTATTTCCATAAAGGAAATCCTCTCATCATCTATATAACCATCATAACAAACAATACTACCAGTAGCAGCAGAATCTTCGGGATTTACCCAGACCCTGCTGCAATAGTTAGTTACTCTTCTCATCTCTGCATCCAACAATTGCCTTTCCAAACGAATTCAGAGTCTGCATACAGCATTACCCATTCAGGCCCATTATCAGAATAAACCTCTCTCATACGACGGCTTGCTTCTTCAGATGAGATAGTGGTAACATGACCATCCAACCAAATGATTTTATCCATGTCCTTCTACAATTTACCTATACATTGCGAGGTTTTAAAAGTTAATACTACCTGAGTGAGAGTAACCTCTCACCCAACGCACTAGGCCTAACGTGGAAAGCGTAGCTTTCCTACGTCCAGGAAAGGCTGTG
>CALXSC010000109.1 GCA_944391025.1 uncultured Rickettsiales bacterium | reverse complement strand
AAAGAAATAAAACCTTATCTGTATGTTAACTCAAATAATTAATGCCCGTATTTTAACTCCACAAGGTTGGTTAAAAGACGGTTCTGTACTAATCAGAGACAACAAAATCCTGGAAGTAACCAATTGCGACCTGGCTATCGTCGGTGCGACACTTATTGATGCAAAAGGAATGTATATCGTGCCGGGAGGAGTCGAGATCCATGTACATGGTGGAGGTGGACGTGACTTCATGGAAGGATCTGAAGATGCGTTCCGTGCAGCTATCAAAGCTCACATGCAGCATGGTACCACAAGTATTTTCCCGACGCTTTCTTCGTCTACCATTCCTATGATTCGTGCCGCTGCTGAAACTACGGAAAAATTAATGAGTGAACCTGACAGTCCGGTACTCGGACTCCATTTGGAAGGACATTATTTCAATATGAAAATGGCAGGAGGACAGATGCCGGAAAACATCAAGAATCCTGATCCTGAAGAATACATTCCACTTTTAGAAGAAACTCACTGCATCAAACGATGGGATGCTGCTCCTGAACTTCCCGGTGCTATGCAATTCGGTAAATATATTACATCAAAAGGGGTACTGGCAGCTGTTGGACATACACAAGCTGAGTTTGAAGACATCTATACAGGATTCCATGCCGGTTATACTCACGCTACTCATTTCTATAATGCGATGCCGGGATTCCACAAACGTCGCGAATACAAATACGAAGGAACAGTAGAAAGTATCTACTTAATGGACGACATGACAGTGGAAGTAGTAGCCGACGGTATCCATGTTCCTCCTACCATTCTTCGTCTGGTACATAAAATCAAAGGAGTAGAAAAGACAGCTCTGATTACTGATGCACTGGCATGTGCTGCCAGCGACAGCAAAGAAGCCTTCGACCCTCGCGTCATCATTGAAGATGGAGTTTGTAAACTGGCCGACCGTTCTGCACTGGCAGGTAGCATCGCCACTATGGACCGCCTGATTCGTACCATGGTACAAAAGGCTGAGATTCCATTGGAAGATGCGGTCAGAATGGCTTCAGAAACACCTGCCCGCATTATGGGTGTTCTCGACCGTAAAGGTACACTGGAAAGAGGAAAAGATGCAGACATCATCGCCCTCGACCGCGACCTGAACGTTCGTGCCGTATGGGCAATGGGAAAACTGGTGGAAGGTACCAACAAACTTTTTTAACGACTTAAATATTCGACAATTATGTTGACTCAAATCATAAATGGGCATATTCTTACCCCACAAGGATGGTTGAAAGACGGCTCTGTCCTCATTAGCGACGGAAAAATTCTGGAAGTAACCAACAGCGACCTGGCTGTTATCGGTGCAACGGTAATTGATGCCAAAGGCATGTATATCGTACCAGGATTCGTAAGCATGCACGCACACGGAGGAGCCGGACACGATTTTACAGAAGGTACTACCGAAGCTTTTCAGAAAGCTACACAAGCTCACCTGGCCCACGGAGCAACTTCTATCTTCCCCACACTAAGTTCTACCAGCTTTGATAATATCAAAAGCGCAGTAGCTACATGTGAAGAATTGATGAAAGCACCCGAAAGCATTATTCAGGGGCTTCATATTGAAGGTCCGTACCTCAATAAGAAAATGGCCGGAGCACAGTGGGAAGAGTTCCTGAAAGATCCAGATCCGGAAGAATACATTCCCCTGCTGGAAAGCACACAGTGCATCAAGCGCTGGGACATCAGCCCGGAGCTTCCTGGAGGACATGATTTTGCAAGATACACTCGTTCTAAAGGCATTCTGACTGCGGTCACTCACACTGAAGCCGAATATCCGGAAATCAAGGCCGCATTCGAAGCCGGATTCACTCACGCCGCACATTTCTACAATGCAATGCCGGGATTCCACAAACGCCGTGAATACAAATATGAGGGTACAGTAGAAAGTGTATACCTGACAGACGGAATGAGCGTAGAAGTGATTGCCGACGGTATCCATCTACCTGCTACTATTCTGAAATTGGTTTACAAGCTCAAAGGAGTAGAGCAAACCTGTCTGGTTACCGACGCTCTTAAATATGCAGCCAATGAGGGAGGAGTCATCGATGATCCCAAATATATTATAGAAAACGGAGTATGTAAATTAGCCGACCACTCTTCATTGGCAGGAAGTCTGGCAACCATGGATGTATTGATTCAAACCATGGTGAAAAAAGCCGCCATCCCATTGGCCGATGCTGTTCGCATGGCTTCCGAAACTCCTGCCAAGCTTATTGGCATCGAGTCACACAAAGGAACTCTCCAGAAGGGAAAAGACGCCGACATTGTCATTCTTGACAAAGACATCAATGTTCGCTGCGTATTCTCTCATGGAAAAATTGTGGAAGGCACCAATACAATGATTCACTAACCTAACCTAATTATATTATAGAAATCAATCAAGAATTCCCTGGACTGTGAAGTCCGGGGATTTTTTATCCTTATACTTTAGAAAAAAAAGTTGGCACAATACAGCCTTCCATCTCCCCCTCCATAGTGCCTTCTACATTCCACCAAACATGTCAGAAAGTCCTAGAAGGACAACAACCCTATGGCGAATAAATATATCTTCAGTATGGTTCCCTTTTCAGACTAATTTTCGTAGGTTTTAAGCGCATCTGAAAGTTCCGGTGAAGAATGACTCTCCTTTTCGGAGAAAACGGCTCCAGGCGCATTTCTGAAGGCCGTCCGGGTGAGCGGCAAGGGAACAAAGGATAGCAAGGGAACAAAGGATAGCAAGGGAACAAAGGAAGGAAAGAAAGAAT
>CALXSC010000108.1 GCA_944391025.1 uncultured Rickettsiales bacterium | reverse complement strand
ACGCAGGTTCAGTTGACGCTTACGTGCCTATCTTTACAATGGAAGAACTTTACTTCATTCAGGCTGAAGCACAATATTGGATGGGTAACAAGTCAGAAGCTTGCCGTTTGGCAAAAGAGGCTACACGTGCCAACATTCAGCGTCACTTGGAAGCCTTCCAGAAGAAATATCCTAATGTCATGTATCCGGGTAACGTATTGGCTACAGGCAATTTCCAGAAAATCGATACTCGCGACAGTCAGGAAGGTGTGTTCACCTATTCTCAGGCTCGTTGGAACGCTATCGTAGATGCCTTTCTTGATGACAAAGATCAGGAAAATGAATTGGCTATGCCAGTTAAAGGAGTGACCGATCCGTCAACTCCGGGTAATCACCATTGGTTCTTTAACGAATCCGAATATACGTTGAGCGACCTGATGATGCAGAAGTATGTGGCCATGTACATGCAGCCGGAACAGTGGACTGACATGCGTCGCTACCACTACAGCAACAACCGCAACAACTACGGTATCGGTGCTAACAAGGAAATCATCTATCCGGGTCTCCGCCGTCCGTACAACTTGTATGCTCCGTATTGGGTTGACGGTCTGACCGACGCTCAGAAGGAAAATACTTGGATTCAACGTATCAATTACGACCCTGAAACGGAAGAAAAATACAACCGTGCTGAGTTGGAACGTCTCGGTGCTTACAAAAACCACGAATGGTTGCGCAAACCGATGATTTGGGCTGAAGAGGCCGGTGTACGTACTTCATTGACTCAAGAATAATTTTAAACAAAGAAAAAAGTTATGAAATTGCAATATAAATTAGGAACAGTAGCTGTGGCAATGTTGGCAATGTCGTCATGTGCTGTCCATGACCCGTTCAATGAAATTATGACTCCGGGGCAGGCAGTACCGACAGTGTCATGGGAATTGGGTAGTACCGTAGCAAATGCCGGCGACAGTGTTTCTTTCAAAGGAAAATATTATACGGACAAGGAGCACACTCCGAAGCAGTCGGAAGTTTGGGCGCTTGTTTCTCAGTCGGAGTCAGCGGCAGTGACATTGAAGCTTACTTCGAGTCTCGCCTACACGCAGACAGTGGCAAATGTTGATACTGTACGTGCTTCGCAGGTGATCGCTACATTCCCTCACGAGCAGGCTGTGTTCAACGGCTATGAATTTGAAATCAATGCCAAGTTCCCGACTTCTCAGACATTGAAATCCCTTACGTGGTCAAACATCGGAACATGGGATCAGGCAAAATTCGATCAGTATTTCCCTGATGGTTTTGAAGAGGAATTTACGAACAAGGTTATCGACTATCTGACAAAGGACAGTCTCTACTACAATGACCTCCGTCACGTTTATGTAAATTACGATTTTACGGTTGACCAGATCAACAGCGTGATTGCCAAATATCCGCAGTTGAACACCAACGGCGAATTGAACGGGCTGGCAACGGCCGATGTGGCAGAAAAGAGTGATGTCTGGTATACTAAAATCTACAAGATGGACGGTGCCGGTAATCCTACTACTCAATTCAATGTTGTCGGTAAGTATTATGTGACAATTGAGAACGGTGTGACAGTCTATCATGAAATCGGTTTGAACGACCAGGCACCGGAAGGAGTAACGCTCTACGATGTGTACGAATCTTCACCATGGGTGTTCTGCCGTTATGATGACAATGTCGGTGGCCCTGTGACGGCTGTTCGTTCCAACTATATGCCGTTGTTCAAGGACTTGATTTCTTTGATTCCGTTTACGGCATGGATTTACGATTCTGCTGAGAAAGTCTACACTGTCAACTACTCACGTTCTTACACTCTTGGTGTAACCTTCAAGGTGGTTGATACTGTCGGCAATGTGGGCTATACTACAGACAAAATGGAAGTGACACTTAACTAATAATGCTAACTCAAATGAAACTACTAAGAAATATAGGTCTTATTGCAACATTGGTTGTGTTGTTTACATCTTGTATCGAGAAGGATCCTGACTATGTGGATTTCCCGTCGAAAGATGTTGACTTCATTTATGCTGTTGCAGGCGATGAATACATTCTCGACTATTATGTCGTTTCTGAAATTCAGTTTACCAACACTTCTGCCAAAACCGGTAATGTGACTTGGGATTTTGGTGACGGAATAACTTCTAACGAAGCCAATCCTATTCACAAGTATGCAAAAGCCGGTACTTATCAGGTGAAACTGACCGTTGAAGGTGTTGGTTCATGCACATATCCCATCATGATCTACGATATCGCTCCGGTGCTTTCTGTAAAATCTCAAAGTGCCGATGTGTTGACTATCAATGATGTGACGGTTGATTTCGACATCTTCCTGCCGAATCCTGAAAACTTGAAAGTGAAATACGTATGGACATTCCCGGAAGGAACTACCAACGAAGCCGGTGAGGAAATGACTCAGTTTGTCGGTTATGCCGATGAAAACGGTAATGTGGAATATCCGGGTAAGCTGAAATTCCGCAATATCGGTTCTCAGCGCATCACTCTCCAGACATGGTTTGACACAGATGGTGAAAACCGTCAGTTGGAGGATTCTTACGTAAATGTTCAAGTAGGTGCTCCTTACGAGTGCAAGACGCTTTACTATGCTGCATTGGACGGCAACATCAAGGCGTTGAAACTTATCGACCCGACAAAAGTTCCTGCCGGAACAAAGAACCTTCCGTTCGATATGGGTGTCAAGAGCGGTACAATGCCTTTCAATTTGGTATTTGCTTCCATTCCTAATGCTGAAGGCGAGAACGAAGGATGGATTTACATTCTCGATGCCGGCAAGCAGTACACTTACATCAACGATGAAAACGGTGTGAACGGCGATGGTAAGATTAATGTAATGAGCGCTGACGGCAAGTCAACCAACTTGTTCGTAACCAATGTCGGCCAGACAGCCTTCAACGACCCGTTCTTCGGAACTGTCGACGGCAGCAACTTGATTTACACTGACCGTAACACCGGTATCCGCAAGATGGCTTTGTCAACTCGCGGTGCTACTGAAAAGAGCGACTATCTGGTGAAGAACGATAACCTGGGCTATTACAATAAGGGTCTTGCCTACGGTGCTATCAGCACAACAATACTCAAGGATTCCAAGGATACTTACTGGTGGGGCAAGTGCTACAACGGTAAGGGTATCTTCCGCTTTAAGGCAACAGACATCTATTCTTCCTACAACGATGCTCCGGGTATTCCTAACGAAATCGTGCTGAATTCCGTCGACTTGAAGGGCTTTACTTTGGACGAATCTCGCAATGCCCTCTACGTATGGCGTACGAAGACTGACGCCGGTTTCTATGAATATCCGCTGCCGGCTGACGGTGTAGCTCTTTCGGGTACTGCCTTTACAAAACAAATCAAGATGGATGCTGACCCAATCAATGCAACTGATGCGGAAGGTGTTTATGTAACACAGATGGCAGTTGATGAGGAAACCGGTTATGTATATTTCGGTTTCAACAAGGATGCTAAGGATTCATCTTCTTACCAGACTGGTTTGAAATACTACGACCCGACTTCCAAGACGATTGTCAATGTTGAAAACTGTGCGGACAAGATTTTGGGTATCACAATTAATGATGCTAAATCCAAACTTTTCTAAACGTGACGCTTAGATAGTAAGATAATTGTTAAAATCAATAGCTGTTTCTTGTTTGTTCATGCAGATGGGGACAGCTATTGTCATTTTAGAAAATCAAATTATGAGAAAAATATTCCAACTTTCGATTATCGCAATGCTGATGTTTTGCTGCTTGCCGCAGGCGGCAGCGCAAAAGCGCGAACACCGTGCGGTGTGGATGTCGGCCTATGTTGCCGACTGGCCTTCGGGTAAGATTACTGCATCAAATGCTGAAGCAATGAAACGACTTTGTTGCACTAATCTTGATTCATTGCAGCGAAATAATTTCACTACAATCTATTATCATGTTCGTACCATGTGCGATGCCATGTATGATTCCAAATACGAGCCATGGTCGAGCTATGTTTCGGGAACTCGCGGTGTAGCTCCGGCTTTCGACCCGTTTGCCTTCTTGCTGGAAGAGGCTCACAAGCGTGGTCTGGAAGTTTATGCGTGGCTGAACCCTTACCGCTATCAGAACTCCGCCTACTATGAAGGCTGGGGACAGAATGGTGGTGACAAGAACTATGAAAACAGCCACCCGGAATGGTTGCTCAAATGGACAACCTCGGAACGCACCTGGACGATCCTCAATCCGGCACTTCCGGAAGTGAAACAGCGTATCGTGGATGTGATTGCCGACATCATGGACAAGTATGATGTGGACGGCATCGTGTTCGACGACTATTTCTATCAGAACGGTCTGCCTGAATCGTATGATGCGGAGGATTATGCCGCCTACAAGGAAGAGGGCGGAACATTGAGCCAGCTTGACTGGCGTCGCGAGCATGTCAACGATATGGTGCGCAAGGTGAACAACTATATCAAGTCGACAAAACCTTGGGTGCGTTTCGGTATCAGTCCTGCCGGTGTGGCTTGTAGCAACGCGGACGTAGCTGCAAAATACGGGGTCACTCCCTGTCCGGGCAGCGACTGGCAGTACAATGGAATTTGTTCTGACCCGATGGCGTGGATCAGCGAAGGCTCGATTGACTTCATTTCGCCACAGGTGTATTGGCGGATTGGTAATACGAACGCTGACTACGGACTGATTACACCGTGGTGGTACGAAGTGACGGCCAAATACAATCGTCATTGCTATATCAGTCAGGATCTCTCCAATACAGCTAGTACTCAGGCTTTGTTTTCAGAGTTCCTTGACCAAATTGATTTGACTCGAACTTCTGACACGATGGGTGCTCCGGGTACGGTATATTTTCCTTGGAAATCATTGAGTACGCGTCGTGGATACGATTTGTCTGTCCCTGGAGATTATAAATACCTGTACCTGATGAATTATTTGCGTAATTATGTGTTTCAATCGAATTCGTTGACTCCGGCTGTTACTTGGATGCCGGCAGAATGTCCCGGCGCTGTCAGCAATTTGCAGCGTAACGGCAGAACATTGTCGTGGGACGGACCGGAAAACGTGCGCTATGCCATTTATTTCGTTCCGAAGTCGGTCGACACAAATACTTTCCGGAAGGAAGCGGAATATCTGCACATTGTATGCTACGATAATATGTATGAAATTCCTGACGCTGAGGCCGATTACCCCGGTTTCGGCATCGCCGAGGCTGATTTGGACAACTACAATTATGCCGTGGCTATTCTCGACCGTTACGGTAACGAGTACAGTGCCTTCTTCGTAGGCCAGCCGGTAGAAACAGCTGTGAAGCCGACTCCGACATTCCCGGTTCAGGGCGAAAAGGCTCCGGGCGTATTCAACTTCCGTTGGGACGGTTCGTCGTCGGTTTATGAAATCGTCGTTTCCGACGATGCCGAAATGAAAAATGTTTTGGCCCGAAAGGAAGTGGAAGCCAATTACATCCCGTCGGTCGACGTGTATGCCTTCGAGGCCGACAAGACCTACTATTGGAAGGTGATTGCCCGTCAGAACAATTCGGAGGATGTGGCTTCTGACATTAATTCATTTTCGGTAGACGCGTTCCGTGTGATTTCTCCGGAAAACGGTGCTACGGGCTGTGACGACAATCTGACGGTAGAATGGACGGCCTTGGGTGATGTTACCTATCATGTTCAGGTGTCTTCCCAAATTGACATGTCGGATGTGGTTTATGAAACGGATGCTACCGCTTCTTCCTTCCAGATTCCTCAATATGTATTGTGTGGCGGTACAACCTACTATTTACAGGTGTCGGCTGAAGTGGATGGCATTGCTTTCAAAAGTTCCGTTGTCGAGTTTACGGTAAAGGTAATGCCTGCCGCTGCTCCCGAATTTGTCAATCCGGCTACCGAAGGCGTAACGCTCTACAGCAATTCGAAAATTCAGGTGAAGCCGCAGCCGGGTGTGACCTTGTGTACGGTTTGGATCAGTGCTTCCAGTTCTTTCCCGGCTCGTACGTCATACGCCGGTTCTTTCTCGGGCTTCCAGTTTGAGACTCGAGAATTGTCTGAACTGAAAGTCGGTTCTTCCTATATGAAAGACGGCACAACCTATTACGTGCGTGCCAATGTTTCCTATATCGGTGATGACGGTAAGACGGCAACATCCGACTGGATCGTTTCTTCGTTTGTCTACAGTGCTGAGGCGGGAGTGACTGACGTGGCTGCCGAATCCATTTATATCCGCGGAGGCGAAGTGCCGACTTTGGTTGCCGGTCAGGCCGGTTTGGAAGTCAGCCTGTATTCAGTGGATGGCAAACTGCTGCTGACAACGACTACGGATGCTGCCGGCGAAGTGCGGTTCTCGGATTTGAGTACGGGTGTCTACCTGGTTTCAGTGCGCCTTTCCGACGGTTCCGTGAAGACCTTGAAAATGACTTGTTGATACTGCCCTTCTGGTATATATAATATGTAGCAGGCTGATGAATTTGCAGGCGGCATACCGCTTCGGATTCTTCAGCCTGTATTCTTTTTTCAGTGGCAGAAGGCTTTCAAAGTGGTGAACCTGCCTATAAATTATGCTGTAGGGCAGATAATAATTTGGTGAAATATATTTTTAATGTTTTAAACAATATTTTTACACGAAAATTTTGCGTGAGAATAAAAACTGCGTAACTTTACGGTGGATATGAAAAATATCCCAAACAAATAATTAACTTAAAACTATTTTGACTATGAAGAAATTTTTACTTTCTGCATCAGTTTTGATGCTCGCTTCTACGGCTTTCGCAGCAACTGATGGTCAGACTTACGAACCTAAGAATGGCTACACTTGTGAAAACCTTTGGGTGTTTGACCGTTTCCACACTACGGACGAATATCTTGCAAGCAAGATTGCTTCAACCAGTGCTCGTACAGCGACAACTGACGGTAAAGTTGTATATGTTGGTTTGTCAGGTGATGTAGCAACAATTGAGAAATACTCGGTTGAAACAGGAGAATATCTTGGCTCTTTGGATTTGAAGTTGAACGGCGAAGCTTATGCCGGAACATTGGCTGCCAACCAGGTAGGTTTCGATGAATACGGAAACTTCTATGTTGCTTCTTATAGCGCAAACAGCGACGGTGCCGGAGGCTTGGCTCTTTACACTTGTAACCTTGAGACAGGAGAATTGACTTCTGTCGGTGATTTGTTGTTTTTAGGAGGTACGGGTCGTGTTGACTACTGCGACGTTGTAGGTGACTTGACAGGTGTTAATGCTGGTGCCACTATTATGGCGGCATCTTCTGCACAAGATAATGCTCATGTGTTTGCGTGGACTCGTAGTCAAGGTGAAACAGCATGGAGAGCTGCGTGGGCATCAGGTATGCCATTCCAAGCAATGACTGAGGCTTATCCTATGCCAGCTGAAGGTAGTACTCTTAATTTCAGCTATGGTACGGTTTTGAAACAAGTGAAGGACGGCAGTGCAAATGGTGAAATGTTTATGTACTATATCGATGGCTTTACAACTCTTCCGGCTACATATAGCTCAGACGGTGCAATGGTGGATTCTTTTGCAAAAGTACTGCCAGAGCAGAAGGATCCGGATACCGGTGAAGTTCTTGTCGAGGGGATAACTATTCCTGCTTCTGGGACAAATGGTGTTGCTGAAGGTCATGTAGGCGATCAGAACATTTTTGTATTCTCTGAAGGTCAATACGATGCACCTCACTCTTGTCAGGCAGTTGTAACATTGGTTGACGAATCATTCTCAATGCCTTCAATGAAACAATTGTGGTTGGTTCCTGCCGACGGACTTGGACATGAACCAGATACTGGTACACGTTTTCACGGTTTGAGCACTATTGCTCTTGATCCGGATGCTAACGGCAAGAACGCTATGCTTTTGGTAACATTCAAGTGCTACAACGGTATGGGTGTTTACCGCATCGCTGAAGAAGGTTACAATCCTAACGCAAGCGTAGCTGACAATGTAGTTGCCAACGCTACTATCCGCGTTAACGGTGACGTTATCGCAGTTAGCGAAGTTGCTGAATCAATCGAAGTTTACAACGTAGCTGGTCAAAAGGTTGCTGAAGTTCACAATGCTTCTGAAGTAGCTGCTCCGGCTAATGGCTTGTACATCGTTAAGGCTGTTGTAAACGGTGCTCCGGTTGTAAAGAAAGTTATTCTTTAATAGTAAGATAATTCTGAAATAAGTGAAGAGAGCGACCCACGGGCCGCTCTCTTTTTGTTTGCATATACATCGGCAGTAGGGA
>CALXSC010000107.1 GCA_944391025.1 uncultured Rickettsiales bacterium | reverse complement strand
GACCATTTTGATTATGACAAAACCATTGAAAATGATTTGCTTCAATTAAAAGATTTATTTAGAGGTAAATCGAAAGAAGAGCAACGAAATATTTTGCTAACTTTTAAAAAATTATAAAGTTTTGTTCTTGGTTTTAAGATATAGAGTAGCTGTTCACTTGAATATATTTAGAAAAATAACGCTAGTTTAATATATAATGTCTTATATGCCATCAATTCCATTTACATTTTCTCGGTTTAACCGCCAAACAAAACAGTATTATGAAATGACAAAAAATGATCATAATTATTTTAAAAGTGCGTTCGAAAAATGTTTTGAAACTGATTATAAGTTAATGTTTAATAATATTTCGTATAAAGAGTCTTTATATACATTGCTAGAAAGGTTTTATAAAAATGAGGAAATAATAAAAGAAAAATTTAAAATCGATAAGCTGAGCAAGAAATCAGAGCTGACCTTTTACGAGTTTCCTATTGTAAATAGTCGCATTGATATAGTGTCTATAAGTGATAAAAGTTGTGCTTACGAAATTAAAACTAAATATGACAACTTGAATAGGTTGGTTAAGCAACTTAATGATTACTTAAATTGCTTTGAGTATGTTTATGTCATTACATCTGATGATAAATTTGAGCAAGTTAAAAAACTGGTGCCATCGTGTGTCGGCATTTATATATATAAGGACAATGCTAAGAAAATTAAATTTGATATGGTCAGAAAAGCAATCTATTCACCTTATATAAATTATTCTTTTATATTGAACAAATTTTCTAAAAAACATCTTATTTATTTTTTTAAAACCACAGATATTCAAGAAATTCTTTCTAATTATTCGAATGAAGATATACTTTCAAATTTTAAGAAAATGATTATAAAAAAATATGGCGATAAAAGCGGCGCTTATTTTTCTAACAAATAAAATTTAATAATTTGTTCAATGTAGTTCTCAATTGCTATCTCAACATAATTCCGAGCCGTGGAATTTTTATTTGTTTTGTTATGGTAATCAACAATTTCCCTTAGTCTTTTTAGTGCATAGCCATCAATTTCTTTTAGATGAAATAAAGGTGTATTAATTTCTTGCTGCTTGTTAATTAATGAAGATAAATATTCTGTAAGTTTCGTGTAGATGTAAGCGATCGGTTTTTTTTCTATTGTTTTAGTAACGAAAAACTTATTTTCTACATATGAATATTCAAAGAAGATGCCTTCCACTGAAACGTTGTTATTTCGAGCTTCATTATTGTCATTTTTCGCCCCACAGTAAGATCCAAAACCGCTATATTGAAATTCAGTATGGATTTTTAAATACTCTATAAGATTGTAATTACAAAGTTTTGTGTAACTTATATTTTCATATAAACGAGCGGCTTTTTGCGATCTTTCAATACTAAAAAAAATAGTTTTTGGTTTAATGGTATTGACTATTTTATTATAGTTAGAGAGTAGAATTTTAGTTTCTATACCCGCCTCTTCGTTATCTAATATTAAATAATCTTCCTTAGTTAAAATGTTAAGTATATCTAGAATATTTTCTAAATTACGATAATTTATAATTCTTAAAGCTATGTTTAAATTAAGATCATGTAATACATTAATTGATTGTATTAGTTCAGTTTTATTTTTTATTACTAAGTCGAAGCTTAACTTGATTGAAGGTATAGCATTTTTAGGGTAGTTAGTGTTGATGACTGAATCTAAATAATCTTTTATTATCAAGCTGTTATTTTCAGTATACAATTCATAAAAATATCGCATTCCTTGTAATGCATCCATGTATTTGTTAAAAGAAGTAGATGACAAATTAGTTTTGAATTCGATATATGGTATAAGTCTATCCCGCACTAAGTCATAATATTTGAGTTCATTAAAATGTTTAATAACGTTAAGTTGCGCAAACGCTTTGCTTCTTAATATTGGTATAAATATTCTGTCCATATTTTTTATTTTAAAAATATAATAAATATTGTCAAGCAAAAGTTTGACTATATAATAAATTCTAATATTTTTAAAATTATGTTTACATTCAAAAAAAATAATTTATAATTTAAATATGGAAATACATTTTGCTTCAAAAGCAGATAGGCTTCTTTCAGACAAAAAGAAACTAATTAAGAAGTATGGAGATAAGGCGGCTAAATCTGTCGATGTTGTTTTAAGTGTTTTAAGAGCTGCTGCAAATTTAGAAGAAGTACCTAATATCCCTCCGACGAGAAGACATAAACTTGAAGGTGATTTATCTGGTTTGTGGGCGATTGATATTTCTAAGAACTATCGTTTAATTATTAAACCTATTGATGGCGAGTTTGAACTTAAAAAAATTAGATCAATAGAGATATTAGACATTGTTGATTATCACTGAGGTAAAAAAATGACTATTGAAATGGTAAAAACTTCAAATATGTTGAAGTTATACTTGGAAGAAAACAATTTTACAATTAACGATTTATTAAAAGTGACAGATGTAAGTAGTGCAACTCTTTATAATTTTTTTGCCGGAAGGGGTAAATTTACTTATAAGATAGCTTTAGGTATTAATAAGTTAATGCCTGAATTGTCAATACCTTTTCTTATGAAATATGATGCCGAATATAATGCTTATGTCAGTGAATTCACAACTCAAAATAATATAAAAAATCCAAAGGAATTAATTTCATATTTTTCGTTAGATAAATTTTATCCTGAATTTAAAGGAAGCGATATAGATTTATGTAAAATCGGTATGAATGTTTTCGGCAAAGAAAATTTTATAAATAAAAGAATTGATTTTAGCGAAGTGAGTGGATATGCATTCGCTAAGGCTTCTAAGCCAAATGAAGTAATTGCTTGTACGCGGGTAAAAAACACACTTGTTAATGCAAAGAAGGTTAACACAAATTGGGAAAGAAAAAAATTAGACTATGAGGCGCTAAATTATGTACTTAATAACATTTACATGTACAGTGCAACAACAACAATAGAAGAAACCAAGGATTCCTTTGAATTAATAGCAAATGAAATTGGAATCAATTATTACTTTGCAAATAGTGTTCCTAATTCAAGAGTTAAAGGCGTGAGCGTATTGACTAACGAAGGTTCCGTATTTGTATTAGTAAGCGATTTATTTCATTGTATCGAAAATTTATGGTTAACTTTTATACATGAACTTATTCATATAAAAACTAACGATTTCTATAATTCGCTATCTATAGGCGACGGCAAAGCAGAAAGTATTGAAAGGAAAGTTGAAGAAGATGTTGCCGAGCTTCTTATCGGTAATTTTCAATTTAACAAAAATATTTCGTTAATTGAAAATGCTTATGAAATGTCGAATGTTAGAAAGATACCTGTAGGCTTAGCTGCTGAATTAATACGTTCAAAAACTAATACTTATAGTAATAGAGATTTAAATGGTTTGGTTCATATATATAAGATATATTAGTTTTTTGTGTGGAGGTTTTATGGACATTGCTATTCGGAGTTTGATTATTGAAATAATGAGCTTAATTGTTTCGATAGTATCTACTATTGTTGCTTGTAAAGCGGTTTCTGTCATTAAGCAAATTAACAATCACCAAAAAATTAATGGTGATAATAACTATCAAATTTATAAAGGAGATTTACATGAAAGAAGTGAATGATCAAAAAATTGAAGGTCAAAATAATCACCAAATTATCGGAAGCAATAACCAAATTAATATCCGTTACGGTTTGAGCAAAGAAGAAATCTGTGTTTTGATTAAATCTTTAGGTGTTTTAAATAAAGATGAAGTCGCAGAAATAATACAAAACACTTTAGATAAGATGGATTTTTCTAAAATCATAAAACCTGATGCAAGGATTTTTGTTCCTATGGTTACACAATTATCTTATAGTTTTAACGAAGACCTTATAAAACAAACTTATAAAAAAATGCTTGAATCAAGTTTGAATATAGATAAAAGAAATTTAATTCATCCAGCGTTTGTCCAAATTATTTCACAATTGAATTCTGAAGAGATTAAAATTTTAAATAAACTTGAGTTATCATCGTTGGATTTATACCCCTTAGTGTCAATGAGTGTTGTGTTTGAGAACAAAAAAGGGTCAATGGTCGCCTCAAAATATTTTTCTGATATTGGATATGGTGTTTGTGAATATCCTGAAAATATATGCTCATATTTGGAAAATTTGGAAAGATTAAAAATAATTGAAATACCAGAGACAAAACACATAAGTTCGGATGAACTATATGAAAATCTAATTAATCATAATGCATTAAAACAGTTACGCGAGATTATACAAAAAAAATATTCGAACATTGTAGATTTTGAATATAAAAAAACTTTTTTTCGCTTAACAACATTTGGTGTTAATTTTCTTAGTTGTTGTAAAATTGATTAAATGCGAAATAAATTTGTTGCTATAAAAGTATTAAGCATAGATGTCGTTGTTGGTTTACTTGAAGTTAGATGTGATCAAATTCTATCTAAAGAAGTATCTATAAAAGATTGCTTAGTCAATATAAATACCGCAGAACTACTGCCGAAACGTAAAGACGCAATTGTCAACGACAAGAGTTATACGAAATTTATAAAACACGAATTAATCGGACTTAGTGGTCTAAAACTTTTTGTCTAAAAATGTTGCACAAAAAATAAGAGATAAAAGTAATCGATGGGAACTTATGTTCAATTATCGTGATTAATTCGCTCTTAAAAAGTTTGACAAGTTACAACATTAGTTACTTATTTTGCTTATTGTTGTATTAATTGTTTTCTATACGAGGGAAGATAAGATGAAAAATAATGAAATTGTGAAGATCAGAAATAGTGTAAAAGTTCTTTATCATTTTACAACTCTTTCAAATTTTAGATTAATTATCGATGGGAAGAAATTAAAATTTGGAGAACTTGAAAATTCCAACGACCCAAAAGAAGGAATTTATCCAAAAAATATTGTATATATTGAGTGCAATTTAATTTCTCTATATTCGTTTTTGAAAGGAGGGCGAAAGATTGTTTAATGAACGATGATTTATAGTAAGTATTAAAGTTTTAACTACGTTATTAAACTTATTCCAGTTATGAATAAAAATACGTAATAGCAAAGCTTTTGATACTTACAGTATTATTGAAGTCGCTAGCACTATCGAACAAATACTAGAAGTTTGATTTTGCTAATAAAAAATAAAGTGCTAGGAGCTATATAGCTAATGCTGGCACTTTTTTTATCTTACATTTGCTAGCGAAGATTGTTTGCCTGATGAATAGCTCTTTGCTTCTTATTTTAAAATTAGATTAGTTTTCTAACTCAATAGACTATAGAAGCAAGTTATTTGATGACCCAGCCTTAGCTTGAGATGAGGAAATTAGGAAAGCAGTTGGGATTTATAAAGCGTTTAATGTTTTACGAAGAATTGAGTAATTTTCGAAAGATTTGCTATTTGTGTTTTATTGGCGAATGAATTAATTAAAATTATACAGAGATAAAAAAATAAATATGGGAAAAATTCATTCGCTAACAAGTTTAATAAAAGAAACTTGACTATTTCAAAATTGGGATCAACTGATGTATCTTGCTGGATCATAATACTGAGCTTGATTTACAGATATTTATTCTGTATTATAAATGTTATAAATGTTATAATATTAAAGGAGTCATATGGATTTTTCAGAGAAGATTAAAAAAATTAGAGAAGAAATTAATAAATCACAAGAAGAATTAGCTAAATTATTAGGCGTGTCATTTGCTACGGTTAATCGCTGGGAAAATGGACACATTATACCGCAAAAGAAAATGTTGGATAAAATAAAAGAATTTTGTGGAGATAACAATATTTCTTTTGATAATGATGACAATAAAAGTTTGAGTGGCGGATTTAAATTAATTTCAACCTCTTTGTTGCAAGATTGGTTCAAAAAAGAAAAAAGGCTTTCTCAGGGCTTGTTTCCAGAAATAATTCAAAAATTAATTATCGAAAGCGTTAGCAAAATAAAGGAAATTCATTTTCCTTCTGGAGATCAGATTGTTGCTTCAGGTTTTGACGGAATTGTAGATTGTGAGGACTACGAAAATTTATTTGTTCCATTTGGAAAAAGTGTTCGGGAACTTGGTGCAACACTTGAAGATTCTATTGACAAAATCAAAAAGGATTATTCAAAAAGAGCTCTACAAATTTCATCAGAACAAAAGAAAGATTTAGTTTTTATTTTAGTAACACCTAAAACGCTTGGTTATGCAAGTTTATGCAACTTGAAATCTTTCTGTAACAAAGATGTTCGGAAAGAAGTACGAATTTATGATGGTGTTGATTTAGAGTTATGGCTAAGTCAATGTATGGGAACATCTCTTTGGCTTTATGAACAATTTGAAAAGAAAAGATTGAATCTTAAAACATTTAATAGGGCTTATGATGATTTAATAAACGAAACTACTCCAAGTCTAAGTTCGAAACTCTTTACAACAAATAGAGAAGAAGAAAGCAAAAAACTAGTTTCATTATTGCTTGGTGAAAATGCACACATTAATATATCTGGTCCATCATTAACTGATAATTATGGTTTTGTATTATCTAGCATTTATGAATCAAATGATTCTGAATTGAAATCAAGATTAATAATCTCTTATGATTTAGAATCATTAAAAGAAGCTAGTGTTATTACAGGCAACAAAATTTTTTTACTAGTATCAAGCCAATTAGAATCTATAAATTTTTCATATAATAATAAATACATTGTTCTATTTGGCAATTCAACTTATAACTTATCTGCCGATATCAAGTTATCAAATAGACCTTATTCAGTTATAGAAAATGTTCTTAAAGAAGACATGAAAATTAGTGATGAAAAGCTAGCAGATTTAAAACACGCAGCAGAAAACAATATTGCATTAATAATTCGAGAATTGTCAAATGGGAATGCTTTAAAAATAAATAGTTGGTTAAAGGATGAAGATTTGTTTTTGCTAATTCCATTGCTTTTAGTTGGAAAAATTGATTTAAGAAGTGAATCAGATAAGGAGATACTTTCCGAATTTATAGATACAAACATTAATTTTGACGATTATATGTCCAACTTATATAAACGGAAAAGAGTAGATGATTCTCCAGTCGCTATTCATGAGAAAATATTTAAACTTAATATGAAAGAAGAAGTATGGAAAGCAGTAAATGATTTGATTCCTGTAACTAAAATTAAAAAACTAAAAGATATAATTTTAAATATTTTTTCTGGACATGATCCAAAATATGATCTTTCGATTAATAAAAGACCTTTCTCCAAAATTTATAATAAACAACGGAAATATAATGATTATATTATTGAAGGCTTATTGGATTCTTGTATTTTGTTATCGATATATGGTGGAAAACAGGATGAAATGGATTTATTTTGTAGAGAAATACTTTTTAACATAAAGACAAAAGAACAAATGCTCACTATATCGAATTACTTTTTATATTTAGCTGAATTATCGCCAACCGCTTTTCTTGATTATTTCGAAAGTAAAATTTCTTCGAACGATGAGATTGTTATGAGCATCTTTAAGTCTTCAAATTCAACTAGTGAATTTTGCGACGGAAGCGAATATACAAAATTACTTTGGTCATTAGAATTACTTTTAAAATTTGATGAATCTAAAATTAGATCTTCTATTTTGTTAGCTTTATTAAGCACTAAAAATTATAAATATAAGTTTTCTAATACACCGAAAGAATCGTTCATAAGCAATTTGCACTGGCTAAATAAATCTAATGCATTAACTTTAGAAGATAGGGAAAAAATATTAGTTAAGTGCTTTGTGGTACACAAATCGGAGTTTACTGATGTTGCTATTGACCTTCTTTTAACAACCAGTTTACTCTTAACAAACGTAGTTCCAAAGCGGAAGCCACAAGACATTGCAAAAATATCTATTAATTTTATACGGGTTAACCAATTTAACAAGGAAATTGTTTCCAATATTTTAGAATACTTTGATCCATTGAATATTAAGATTTTAGATAATTTCTTACATCTTCATACTTTGTTAAATTCAGATATTCTTAATTGCATAAAAGATTACATTTTTAAAACTTATAAAAAGGATACTGATCTTGGAACAAAACTATACGAACTTCTAATGAAGAGAAGATATAATTTCTTAAAATATAGCGATATCCAAGAAAAAGAGTTTTTCGATAATTATTTGAAAGAACTTATTAATTTTTTGACTCCAAGCGACCTTCTAGAAAGAAATTTATTTTATTTTAAAAACTTCAATTGCGACTTACCAATATGTGAAGCAATTGATGAGGATTTCAATAAGGAGAATTTGAGGTCTAAGCAAATTCAAGAAAATATATTCAACGAACTTTACTCACATTATCCTGCAAATATTATATTTGAAAAAATTGTTAGCGAAGTTAACAATAATAGACTCGCAGGCGAATTTTTTGCTAAACAGAAACTTACTGATGATGATTTAAAGTTGATAATAAATTTCTCGATTAAATTTGAAAAGTATGATTTTTTATTGAATCTTTTAAAAAATAGAAGCTCAGAATCATATAAGGACTTTGCAGAAAATTTGACAAGGTCTAAGCTAACTCAGCTAATTCCAATAATGCGAACATTTGATGTCGTTCCTGAATGTGTTTACGATGATGAAAATCTTTGCAAAAGTTTTTTTGGAGAACGTTATTATTGTGAGGAATATGATGAAAAAGATAGAGCGTTTATCAAACAGTATAACCCGATATCGTATCTAGATTATATGCTATATGATACTAACCTAGAAACACAGAATTTAGATGAGGTTGTAAATATATTGAGAAGAATAAGATCTGAAGACATCAAGAACTCTTCAGATATTTACACAATCAAAAGAACGCTATATAAACTTGAGAATTTGTATAATTTAGAAGAAGTATTTTTGCTAGAAATTAAATATTCTACTATTTTTGATTTTGATGAAATTCCTAATACCATCAAGAAATTCTTCTTTAATAACCCTATGCAGTTAATTGATTTTATGGTAAGCACTTCTAACAAAGATGATAATTTAGGAAACATTAAATTTAAATTTTTAAATTATATGTCGTTCCCAGTAAATTTTGCCTCTGAACATGACAAAATTAACAACTTCATAAAATGTTTTATTGGAAGTCGAGACATGAGTGAGGAAAACAAATCTTTTCTTTATCAATTTCTCGGTCAAATCCTAGCACGTTCATACAAAAGCAATAATGAGGATTTTATTCCTTATGATTTGAAATTTATTTTGGAAAGAATATCTAATAATGAAGTTAATGTTGGGATAGTAATTGGATATGAAAATATGCGTGGAGTACGACGTATTACTGACGGAAGTCCCGAATTCCAGGCCGCAGAAAAATTAAAAGAAGAAATAAAACGTTGCCAGATAGATTTTCCTCAAGCTGCTGAAGTATTAAGAAGTTTAGTATTGAATAGAAAAAATGACGGTAAAAGAGACAAAGAACATTGTTTAAAGGTTAACGATTTAATATAGGATCTTTTGTAGAAATAAAACCATTTATATAAATTTTAAACAGAATTCAAAGTAGCATATGCGCAATTCCATAGGTCTTTAAAGACGCAATAATCATAATAATAGAGGATAAATATTCAGCTCATTTTTGATTATTGTTGGCATTAATTGTTTTGAAGCGAGGAGGGTAAATAAGTGAAAATATTTAAAATAATTAAAAATATATGTTACAAAGTAAGAAAATATTTTAAAAAAGACACAAATTTGAGCAATTGCACTTCTATTAAAACTTCAGATAAAACGATTGTTATTAATTCGGTTCAAGAAAACTGTACATATTCGACTTTAAATATTCATCCAACAATTAATATAGAACAAAAAGTGAATAAGGAAGTAGATGCAAAGGAATTACGAAAAAAATTAGGTTTATATTTTGCAACTAAAGAGGATATAGAAGAATTATTTGAAGATAATAATCACATCAAATAATTTTAAAATATTTTAGTTTTACGGATGAATTTTTCGGCGAATTTGACCACATGTATCGGCTAATCTGACCAGTCGTATCGGCGAATTTGACCACCATAATTTGAAGGGAATACAATTTCTTTAATATGTTTGGAGGAATTGTATATGGCGTTTGTAAAAAATATGAATGTAGTTAGGGAAGTTTTAAAAATTATATTAATGATTCGTCGTTGAGCTATAGGAAACTTGGTGCAATTTGCTTTTGTTCAAAAAATACTGTAAAAAGCATCATTGATAGAGCATCTGCTGTAGGCATGCCTTTTGACTAGTTAATCAATTGCAGTGACGAAAAACTAAAATCAGTTATATATCCAAATCCTAATCCTTATTCAGATGTCCCTAAGCCGGATGTTGAATATGAAAATGTCACAGATAAATTCTGATAGTTCGTTTTTAGATAGAAATATAGTTGCCGATTTCAAAATAATGGGCCAAATATCTGCTTTGGAGTAACTTGCTATAAGGTTAGCACAATAAAGTTGATTCTCGTTTTGGATGTAATCTTTAAACATAGTAAAAAATCCTTGAATTTTATTATGTTTTATAGAAGATATTGCTTACTTTTCATTTTCATTAATAATGATAAAAATTTCATTCTGTGAATTCTTTCTTAATTTCTTTGAGCATGGTTTTCCCATACTTATATTTTACAAAAAGTGTAAAATTTTGTCTTTACAAAAAATGTAAAAAATATTAGGATTGAAATGTGAAAAGAAATATACGTGAACAGTTAAAAGAAAAAGATATAAAAATTACGGAACTTGCTGATTATCTTGGTATCACA